>JAJRRG010000279.1 GCA_024279675.1 Alphaproteobacteria bacterium | reverse complement strand
AATGGGTGAAAGCCTGCGACAAGCCTCCAACGGGGCGGCAAGGGATCGCCTAAGGGCCGTGCTGTTGACTTCGCTCACCACCATTGGCGGCCTTATTCCATTGCTGTTTGAAAAGAGCCTACAGGCCCAATTCCTTATTCCCATGGCCGTAACCATGATCTTTGGTTTGGGACTGGCGACCATGCTCGTTTTGTTTCTTGTGCCTGCGTTCCTAGCCATTGGTGCAGATATCGGCGCTTTGGTGCGCTATATTTTTATGACCCCCAATGCGCCAACCTTTAGGGAGTTGCTTGCAGGTGAGCACCATGAAAAGCGTCCAGAAATAAACATCGAAGAAAATGATGTTGCAGAGCCTGATGGTGAAAGCTTTGATGTTAGGAGGCTTGGTGCTGAACCCGCTGAGTAATTCCGCCAGAGCGGTTGGAATAATTCCGCCAGAGCGGTTGATTGGCGATTTGTTATAGATTTAGCGCCTCGCGGAGCCGGTAATAAAACATGCCAAGAGCAATAAAGTGACTGCCCGCAACCCGGCTCATGGGCAGCTTCATGTGCTTGACCTTGGCAAAGACATCGAACGAACTCATCTGCGCGCAAATGGCTTCGCTAACGATTTCCCCCAATATATGGCTTAGGGCAATGCCATGACCTGAATACCCCTGAATATAAAATATATTGTCACCGATTTTCCCAACCTGCGGGATACGGTTGAGAACAATTCCATCCATCCCCGTCCATGAAAATTCTATTTCCACGCCCTTGAGGCGAGGGAATGTGCGTTCAAGTGCTGGTCGCAACTCAGCTTCAATATTGGTGGAATTGCGGCCTGAATAATTGGTGCCACCTCCAAACATCAGGCGCATATCAGCGGTAAGGCGATAATAATCCAAAACAAATCGACTGTCATAGACCGCTAAATCCTTGGGGTTGAGCATTTGTGCAGTTTCTTGCCCCAATTGAACTGTTGCCATGTTGGCCAGGGACGCAGGAAACATAACGCCGCCGAGTTTTTTCTGTTCGAGCAGATGATAGGCATTCCCGGCGATGAGAACTGTCTTGGCGTTCACTTGAGCGTGCTCTGTTTTTACAACAGGGTTCTGTCCTTTGCCGATAGAGATTACCTTTGAGTTCTCAAATATGAGCGCCCCGTTTTTTTGCGCCGCCCGCGCCTCCCCAAGGCATAAGTTTAGGGGGTGCAGGTGCATATTTTTGGTGTTGAGAAGTCCACCGCAATAGATATCGCTTTCCAGATAATTTGGCATGTCCGATTTGGGGATCATTTGCAATTGTGCGCCCATGCCCCGCGCCACGCCACTTGTATAAATGGCGTTTAACTCATCCATATGTTTGGGTTTCATCGCCGTTTGCAAATGCCCGAATTTCAGGTCACAGGCAATCTTATATTTCGCCACGCGATTTTTAATGATGTCGTGGCCCCGCCAACGCAGGTTCCAGATAAAGTCGTCGGCGTCTTTCCCCATCGTTTTGGCAAATTCGCGGGCCATGGCATTGTCCCCGGACATGGAGCCGGTAACCTGCCCCCCGTTTCGCCCGGTGGCTCCCCATCCGATTTTTTTGGACTCAAGAACTCCAACTTTCAAACCCCGTTCGCTGAGTTCAAGCGCCGTTGAAATGCCGGTAAAACCACCCCCGATAATGGCGACATCCACGTCAATTGTGCCTGTGAGGTGATCAAACTCAGCATGGTCATTCGCTGAGGCGGCATAATAGGAATTTGCGTGCATGTTCATTGGTCATTTCAGAATGAATTATTTAATTTTCCCAGCTTCCCTAAAAGCCAAAATTTTGTAAAGCTAATTAAAACAATAAAAAGAAGGCTCTAAGAGTTAGGGTAAATGAGTAAAAAAACCGACATTCAATGGTTGGGTGAAAACCAACATGTGCAAAGCGTGCTCGCCGCAGTCTGTGATCTCAACGGCGTTCTGCGCGGTAAGCGCATCCCGCTAGAGGACGCAACAAAAGCCCTTGCAGGGGGTATACGCATGCCCCTGTCCATTGTTGATGTGGATATTTGGGGGGAGGATTGCGTCGGGAGTGAATTGGTTTTCCTTTCAGGTGACGGGGATGGAATTTGTGAACCGACCGGTCGGGGCATTTTACCGGTGAATTGGGGGCAACAACCCACGGCCCTTGTTCCCCTGTGGTTGAGTGCAGATGATGGCACCCCTTTTCAAAGTGACCCCCGCCGCGCGCTTGCCTCAATTGTTCAGCGCTATGCAGCGTTGGGGCTGACACCGGTTGTCGCCAGCGAATTAGAATTTTATCTGGTTGACCCGCAGAAAAATCCGCTACAGCCACCCGTTTCCCCCGTTACCGGGAAACGTCTGGACAGCGATGGGGTCCTGTCCCTGGATGAATTGGAACAGTTTGAAGGGTTTTTGAACGACGTCTATGGGGCGTGTGAATTACAAGGCATTCCCGCTGAGGCGGCGATTGCTGAAAATGGGGCCGGGCAGTTTGAAATCAATCTCAAACATGTGGCCGATCCATTAAGGGCCGCAGATGACGCTGTGTTTTTCAAGCGGTTGGTGCGTGGCGTGGCACGCAAAAATGGTTTTGCCGCGACCTTCATGGCCAAACCCTATATCCAGCGTTCCGGCAATGGCTTTCATGTGCATTTTTCACTGTTGGATAAGGCGGGAAACAATGTCTTTGATGATGGTAGCGCTATGGGGTCGGAAATTTTGCGCCATGCGGTGGGAGGATTGTTGGCCTCCATGGATGAGTTAACTTTGACATTTGCTCCCCATGAAAATTCTTACAAGCGGTTCTTGCCCGGCGCCCATGCGCCCGCATCATTGGGTTGGGGGTATGAAAACAGAACCACCGCCATTCGTATTCCGGGGGGGGCAAATACTGCCCGGCGGATCGAGCATCGGGTGGCCGGCGCGGATGCTAATCCCTACCTTGTGCTGGCGAGTATCTTGGGGGGTGCTTTGATGGGCATTGAGCAAAAATTGGCGGCCCCCGATCCTGTTATCGGAGATGCCTATGGTGCAAATTTAGCTCCCCTACCTTGTGATTGGCAATCGGCAATCACGGCGTTTGAAAAGGGGGGGAATGTGACAAAAATTTACTCCAGACAATTACAAACCCTGTTCGCAAATACAAAAAAACAAGAGCTAAAAAAATTCAACCAACATGTGAGTGATCTGGAATACCGCACCTATCTGGAGGTGGTTTGATGCGGATAAAAACAAATAATTACGCGGGCAATGGTGCGCACACGGATAGTTATTATGCGGCCAGCGCCAACCCTTCCCCAGTTCGCCCAGCGCTAAGCGGTGACAACACTATCGATATTTGCATCATTGGTGCAGGTTATTCCGGGCTATCTGCGGGGTTAGATCTCGCTGAAAAGGGCCATAAGGTCGCCATTATCGAAGGGGCCAAAGTTGGGTGGGGTGCTTCGGGAAGAAACGGGGGGCAGATTGTTAACGGTCTAAACGCTTCGCTTCAAACCATCGACAAACGCTATGGCGGCGAGACGGCAAAATTTGTCGCCTCAATCGTTCAGGAGGGTGGCCAGATCATCCGCCAGCGGATCAAAAAATATGACATCCAATGTGATCTCAAAGAAAACAATATTTTTACGGCCCTCACCAGTGCCCATATGCGCGAGCTTGAGGAGCGGCGGCAATTGTGGGCTAGTTATGGCATCAACAATCAGGAAATGCTCGATAGGCACGATTTGCACAAACATGTCAGATCTGAGCTTTATTGTGGTGGGATGATTGATCATTCTGGGGGGCATATGCACCCACTAAATTTGGCCTTGGGGGAGGCTGCGGCCCTTGAAGCTTTGGGTGGGGTGATTTATGAAGATTCAACGGTTGTTGAGGTTGACCATGCGGCGAGCTTGCCCGTTGTAAAAACCGCACAGGGGAAAATGACCTGCAAAACACTTATCATTTGCGGCAATGCATATTTGGGCAATGTGGTGCAACCGCTCGCCCCGCGCGTGATGCCGGTTTCAACACAAATTATGGCGACCAAGCCGCTGGGGCAGGAACTAGCGCGTTCACTCATCCCGGGGGACGCGTGCATTGAAGATGTTCGCTATATTTTGGACTATTATCGCCTGTCCGCAGATCATCGTTTGCTGTTTGGTGGCGGCACTGTTTATGGGGGGGCGGACCCACGCGACATAAAAGCCAAATTACAGCGCAATCTCGTCAAGGTATTCCCCCAGTTGCAGAACATTGAAATTGACTATGCCTGGAGCGGGAATTTCGCCCTTTCCTTTTCCCGCGTGCCCCAAATCGGGCGATTGGGTAACAATACATATTTTGCCCATGGCTATTCTGGGCATGGGGTCACCGGCTCACATCTGTTTGGCAAAATTATATCTGAAGCGGTCAATGGGGATTTGTCGCGCTTTGATGTGTTTGGGGCCCTGAAATACTATCCGTTCCCCGGCGGGCGCGCTCTTCGCGTGCCCTATTCAGTGATAGGGTCTTGGTGGTATGCTCTACGGGACAGATTGGGAATTTAAGTAAAAATACAAACCATAAGAAATTAACAGGGAGAAAGAAAAATGAAAAAACTACTTATGCTATCAGTGGCATTGACGCTGAGTGCCAGCCCTACGCTGGCGCAGGATATGACGCTAAATATTTATAATTGGTCCGATTATATCGCCGAGGACACAATTGAAAAATTCACTGCGGAAACAGGTATTACAGTTGTCTATGACGTGTATGACAGCAACGAAGTGCTTGAAGCTAAAATGCTCACCGGCAGTTCAGGTTATGACGTGGTTGTACCAACATCGGATTTTTTGCAACGCCAAATCGGTGCCGGGGTTTACCAGCCACTCGACAAATCCCAATTGCCAAATCTGGTGAATATGGATGCTGATCTGATGGCGGGTGCTGCGAGTTTTGATCCTGATAATGAGCATGCGGTTATTTACATGTGGGGCACCACCGGCATCGGATTCAACGCTGGCATGGTCGCTGAGCGCTTGGGTGCAGACTATGAAGTGAGTTCATGGGACTTGGTTTTTGATCTTGAAACTGTAGCCAAACTTGGCGATTGTGGCGTGTCCTTCTTGGATGCCCCTTCCGAAATGCTTCCAGCGGCCATGAATTATCTTGGCTTGGATCCACGCTCAACAAACGTCGCTGACTTTGAGGCCGGTGCCGCATTGCTCGAAACCGTTCGCCCTCACATCCGTTATTTCCATTCGTCCCAATATATCAACGATCTGGCCAATGGTGACACTTGCGTCGCAGTGGGTTGGTCCGGCGATGTATTCCAAGCCCAGGCCCGTGCGGCCGAGGCTGAGAACGGTGTTGAAATTGGTTATGTGATCCCAAGTGAGGGGGCGCTTCAATGGTTTGATATGATGGCTATTCCCGTCGATGCGCCACATCCTGAGGCGGCGCATAAATTCATCAACTTCGTGATGGATGCTCAAATTACCGCCGACATCACCAACTATGTTTGGTACGCAAACGCTAACGCGGCGTCCATGTCCTTGGTTGATGAAGAAATCACTTCGGACCCAGGTATTTTCCCAACCGATGAGGCCAAAGAGCGCCTTTGGGGCGCAACAGTTTATGATGCGCGCACAGATCGCGTCGTGACGCGGCTTTGGACTCGGGTAAAATCTGGTCAATAAAATCAAATTGCGGGGCGTGAATAAAGAACGCGTCCCGCAACATTTTATGTAAGGGGAGGTAATGTCATGAACGAACAAACGTGCGTGATTGATGACAAGCCATGGCTTGATGCGAGGCAACCGCCGTTTATTCGCATTAAAAATGTTACCAAAAAATTCGGTGACTTCATCGCAGTTAACAATGTTTCCCTAGACATTTACCGTAGCGAATTATTTTGCTTGCTGGGCGGATCAGGCTGTGGAAAATCCACACTGTTACGCATGCTATCGGGCTTTGAGCTACCCACGTCGGGCAGCATTGAAATTGACGGGCAAGACATGGCAGGTTTGCCCCCCCATGCCCGTCCTACCAACATGATGTTTCAATCCTATGCGTTGTTTCCCCATATGAATGTGGAAAAAAACATCGCCTATGGCTTACAGCGCGATGGGCTTAATCGCCAAGAGGTCAAACAGCGGGTTCAAGAAATCCTCACACTTGTGCAATTGCAAGATTTTGCCAAACGCAAACCAAGTCAATTGTCCGGTGGTCAACGTCAACGGGTGGCCTTAGCCCGCTCGTTGGTTAAAAAACCTAAAGTATTACTGCTCGATGAGCCCCTTGCGGCCCTTGACAAAAAACTACGCGAAGAAACACAGTTTGAATTGGTCAATATTCAAGAATCCCTTGGCGTGACCTTCATTGTGGTGACCCACGATCAAGAAGAAGCCATGACCCTGTCTACGCGACTTGGGGTGATGGATGCCGGAGAAATTGTGCAAATCGGCGAGCCACGCGAAGTCTATGAATATCCCGGAAATCGCTTCGTCGCCGATTTTATTGGCTCGGTAAATATCTTTGATGGGCGCGTGATTGAGGAGGATACCAACTTTGTTATCATTCGCTCTGAAGAGGCAAAAATTGATATTCATGTTTCCCACGGGGTTTCCTGCACACCTTCGCAAAAAGTAAGCTACGCCATACGTCCTGAAAAAATTCAGATGTGCTTGAAAAAACCAAAAAATGTTAAAAATCTACTCAAAGGGCGGGTCAATGAAATTGCCTACATGGGCAATTTATCGGTTTATCAAATTGAGCTTGAGGGGGGCAAACGTGTGCGTGTAACCCAACCCAACACCATCCGTTCGGATGAGGGAGCGATAACGTGGGAGGATGAGGTTTATCTTTGGTGGGATGGGGCTGCCGGGGTCGTATTAACCTCATGAGTGATAAAAAAACCTTTGTTGATCGCATGCCGTTTTCGCAACAAATTGCTGGGTTTTTTGCGCGTATTGGGCTGAGCCCCCGCGCCATGGTCATAGCTATTCCTACCCTATGGTTGTTGATTTTTTTCCTTATTCCCTTTGTAGTTGTGGCAAAAATATCCTTGTCCGAAGCCGCCATCGCCCGCCCCCCCTATTTGCCCCTTTGGGAATTTAAGGACGGCATTCTTAACGTCACTCTTAACATTGGTAATTATATTTTCCTTACCGAGGACCCGCTATATTATTCGGCCTTTATAGAATCAATTACCATCGCAGGGTTTTCTACGTTTTTTGCGCTGTTGATCGGCTATCCCATGGCGTATATGATCGCCCGGGCGCCCGATCGCACAAGAAATATCCTTTTGATGTTGGTGATCCTACCGTTCTGGTCGTCGTTTTTGCTGCGAGTTTACGCATGGATTGGCATTCTAAAAACCAAGGGTTTGATCAACGGCGCGTTGATGTGGCTGGGTATAATTGATGACCCAATAGTCATGATGCAAACCGATTTTGCGGTTTATGTGGGTATTGTTTATACCTATTTACCGTTCATGATTTTGCCGCTTTATGCAAATTTGGTAAAACTCGACGAAAGTCTTTTGGAAGCGGCCTCAGATCTTGGCGCAAGCCCGTTCATGACTTTCCTAACCATCACGCTCCCTCTCTCCTTGCCCGGAATTTTTGCGGGCTCGTTATTGGTCTTTATTCCAGCTGTAGGTGAATTTGTTATTCCCCAATTGCTTGGTGGCCCCGATACATTGATGATTGGTAAGATTTTGTGGAACGAGTTCTTCTCTAATAGAGACTGGCCCGTTGCTTCAGCAGTTGCCATTGCGATGTTGTTCGTTTTGGTCATTCCCGTGATGTTGTTGCAAAAGGCACAACAGGCAGATGGGGAGCAAAGCTAGATGAAACGTCGCTCCTTGTTTATAACAATTGCTGGCATTCTTGGTTTCATATTCTTATATGCGCCTATTGTTTCGCTGGTCATATTTAGCTTCAACAAAAGCCGCTTGGTCACCGTTTGGGGTGGGTTCTCAACCAAATGGTATGGGGAACTTTTGCAAGACCCACAAATTTTGGGCGCGGCTTGGATCAGCTTACAAATTGCCTTTATCAGTGCCTGCCTTGCCATTGTTATTGGCACGTTGGCCGCCTTTGTTTTGGTGCGGTTCAAAAAATTTCGCACCCGCACATTATTAAGCGGAATGATTACGGCCCCTTTGGTCATGCCCGAAGTTATCACCGGGTTATCCCTGTTGTTGTTGTTTGTGGCCATGCAGGGCCTAATTGGCTGGCCAGTGGGTCGTGGCATTACCACCATTATTATTTCCCACGCCACCTTTGGCGCAGCCTATGCGGCGGTCATTATTCAATCGCGTCTTGTTGATATGGACTTGTCCATTGAAGAGGCTGCTTCGGACTTAGGCGCAAAACCAATACGGGTTTTCTTTGACATAACATTGCCAACAATAACCCCGGCTCTAATTTCGGGTTGGCTGTTAGCTTTTACGTTATCCCTTGACGATTTGGTGATTGCCAGTTTCGTGTCTGGCCCCGGCTCATCAACTTTGCCAATGGTTATTTTTTCAAAAGTGCGCCTGGGTGTCACCCCCGAAATCAATGCCTTGGCCACAATAATAATTCTCATCGTGTCGCTGGGTGTAATTGTTGCGGCACTTACGATGCAAAAAGGAAACAAGCAAAATGTCGCGTGATGGTGATCAGGCTTTCAGAAAACCCAATGTACTTGGACGCTGGGATGAGGTGACCTTTGCCGGCGCCCTCAGTTTCTTGCGGCGTAAATATTCGCGTGACCTTACAGGGATAGATGTTGCGGTAAGCGGCGTTCCCTACGATTGCGCAACAACCTATCGGCCCGGTTGCCGGTTTGGCCCCCGCGCCATTCGCGAGGCTTCCGTGCAACTGGCTGAATTGGATGCTTTTCCTTTTGGCTTTGATCCGTTTGAAAAATTAGCAGTTGTTGACTGGGGGGATGCGGAAATTGATCCCCACCATCCAGGCACCATACCGGGCGATATAGAGGCCCATGCGGCTCATATCATCGCCACGGATACAAAAATGCTGACCTTTGGGGGCGATCATTTTATCGCCTACCCGCTGATTAAAGCCCATGCCAAAAAGTACGGCCCCATAAGCCTTGTTCAATTTGATGCCCATTGTGACACATGGGAAGATGATGGCGTTAAACTTGATCACGGGTGTATGTTTTCTCGCGCCGTGGCCGAGGGGATAATTGATGTGAGTAAGTCAACCCAAATTGGCTTACGCACCTTTAACACCAGCGATCACGGGTTTGAAATTCTTACGGCCCCTTGGGTGCACCGGAACGGAATTGATGCGGCTCTGGATATTATCAAACAACGCGCCGGGGATAGCCCCGTTTATATTTCGTTTGATATTGATGGACTTGACCCCGCCTTTGCACCGGGTACCGGCACGCCTGTTGCCGGGGGTTTGGCCTCATGGCAAGCCTTGGAATTCATACGTGGCATGGGCTCGCTCAATCTTATTGGTATGGATGTAGTTGAAGTGTCCCCCGCCTATGACCATGCGGAAATTACGGCGCTAGCTGCCGCAACGGTTGCCCATGATTGGCTTTGCCTTTTGGCGGAAAAAAAGGGTGCGAAGCGAAATGTGGTTGGTAGATTATAGGGCAGTATGATGAAAATTGGTATTTTGCAAACAGGCCGGGTTCCAGAACATATGCAACCAGAGCATGGGGATTATGGAGACATTTATCAAAATCTGCTCACAGGGCATGGATTTGAATTTGAGGTTTTTGCGGCGTTGGATGGTGTTTTGCCCAAATCCGTCAATGATGCAGATGGCTGGATCATTACAGGATCAAAATTTTCTGCCTATGGGGAATATGATTGGATTACGGCGTTGGAAGAATTTTTACGCCAAGCCTATCACGCCAATGTACCCATCATTGGCGTATGTTTTGGTCATCAAATTTTAGCGCAAGCGCTTGGTGGAAAAGTTGAAAAATTTTCAAATGGCTGGTCGGTTGGCGCAACTAATTACGCAATGAATGATGGTCGCACTGATACCGTGATGGCATGGCATCAGGACCAAGTGACAAAGCTTCCCCCCGGTGCCACGGTCACCGGCAGCTCAGATTTTTGCAAATATGCTATGCTCTCCTATGGCGACAAAGCGTTAAGCATTCAAGCCCACCCTGAGTTTACCCCTCAGTTTGTAAGTGATTTAATAGGGGCACGTCGGGATTTACTGCCTGAAAAAATCGCTGACGATGCGTTAGAAAGTTTGGATGTGAAACTGACCTCCTCAAAAGTTGCTGATCAGTTTGCCGCATTCTTCCTGAACCACAAAAGGACAATTGGCCGATGAAGTATGTTTCGCGCTTTCCAAAACAAACCCAAGACTGGATAAATGGTCGCCGGATTGAAGAAGTTGAATGCATCATTGCCGATTTTGTTGGTATGTCCCGTGGCAAAGCTATGCCTTCGGCAACGTTTGAGCGCTCTGAACAAACTTTTTTACCCCTATCGATTTTTTATCAAACCATCGCCGGCGATTATGTGGATATGGAAATTGACAATCAATGGACCGAATCCGACATGGTATTAACCCCGGATTATTCCACGGCCGTGGCGGTGCCTTGGTCCGACGATGTGGCGGTGCAGGTGATTCATGACGTCAAACATTTGAACGGCGAGCCCATTGAGATTATACCGCGCAACGTACTTAAGCGCGTTCTAGCGCTTTATAAAAATGAGGGCTGGACGCCGATTGTCGCCCCTGAAATTGAGTTTTATCTTACTAAGAAAAATATCGACCCCGCGAAACCCATCGAGCCACCTATGGGGCGCACGGGGCGGCGGGTGGTATCGCGTCAAGCCTATTCAATGATGGCGGTGGATGATTATGGTTCCGTAATTGATGATATTTATGACTATGCTGAGGCCGTTGGCTTGCAAATCGATACCATCATTCAAGAAGGCGGTGCCGGACAGATTGAAATAAATTTGGTGCACGGCGACCCTATTCGTCTTGCGGATCAGGTGTTTTTCTTCAAGCGCCTCATTCGCGAGGCAGCCCTTAAAAATGATTGTTTCGCCACCTTTATGGCCAAGCCTATGCAAGACGAACCGGGCAGTGCCATGCACATTCACCAGTCGATTTTGGACACGGATGGTAAGAATATTTTCAGTGACAAAGACGACAAAGAAACACAACTGTTTTACAGTTTCATTGCGGGGCAACAAAATTATATCCCTAACGCTATTTGCTTGCTGGCCCCCTATGTAAACTCCTATCGCCGTTTTGTGGCGAAAGGTTCGGCCCCCATAAATCTTGAATGGGGGGCGGATAACCGAACCACCGGCATCCGCATTCCAATTTCAAGTCCCGCCGCGCGCCGGGTTGAAAACCGGGTGGTGGGTATGGATTCAAATCCCTATTTGGCTATTGCTGCGTCTTTGGCCTGTGGTTATTTGGGCATGAAACAGGGTTTAAAGCCCCGTAAAACCCAAAAAGGCGAAGCCTATGATAAACCAAGGGACATTCCACGTTCTTTACATGGCGCATTGCACTTGTTTGAACAGGCCCCCGAATTAGCAGAAGTTTTGGGTAAAGAGTTTTGCCGAGTATTTGCGGCAATTAAACGCCACGAAGCCGAAGCATTTCTTGAGGTGATTAGCCCCTGGGAGCGCGAACACCTGTTGTTGAACGTATAAGGTCTGATTTATGAACTTGCTTCACGTCAACGATGTCGCGGGTCAATACCCGGCCTCCTATTATGCGGCAACTGCGAAAGAATTGCCGCATTTTTCGCCCCTTTTGGGTGGGCAAACCTGCGATGTTTGTGTGGTGGGGGGCGGTTATACGGGCCTTTCTGCCGCTCTGCATCTGGCCGAAGCGGGTTATGATGTGGTTTTGCTTGAGGCGCAGCGTTTGGGCTTTGGTGCATCGGGGCGAAACGGGGGGCAAGTCGGCTCGGGTCAACGACGTGAGCAGGATGAACTTGAGGATATGCTCGGACTAACCCATGCCAAGCAATTGTGGGACATTGCCGAAGCCTCTAAATCCATTATTGCCGATTTAATTACCAAGCATAATATTTCCTGCGACTATAAGCCGGGGATATTGCATGCGGAATTACGCGCGAAATATCTTTCCCACACCGCCGATTATGTGAGGAAACTCCAGAGCGAATATGCCTATGACAAAATAGAATTTCTGGATGCTGAACAAATTGCCTTAGCCCTTGGAACCAATGCCTATTGTGGTGGTTCGATGGATTGGGGAGCGGCCCATCTTCATCCCTTAAATTTTGCCCTTGGACTTGCCCGCGCCTGCGAACGAGCGGGTGTTCGCATTTTTGAACAATCTGAAGTGACAAAAATTGACCGAGGGAAACAGGCAATTGTGCACACCAGTGAGGGACAAGTCCGTGCAGATTTTGTTGCACTTGGCGCCAATGGTTATCTGGGAAATCTAGAGCCAAAGATTGCAAATCATGTGATGCCGATTAATAATTTTATTGTGGCGACGGCCCCATTAGAAGATGATATGGCCCGTGAACTCATCCGCGATGATGTGGGCGTTGCAGATTCCAAATTTGTGGTGAATTACTATCGCCTGTCCGCCGATAAACGTCTGCTATTTGGCGGGGGGGAAAGCTATGGTTACAAATTCCCAAAAGATTTGGCCGCCAAGGCGCAAAAACCCATGCTTGAGATTTTCCCGCAATTGGCAGACGTGCCTATCGACTATGCCTGGGGGGGGACACTTGGCATTACCATGAACCGCATGCCTGACTTTCGTCGTCTGGACAAAAATATATTTTCAGCCTCAGGGTTTTCCGGACATGGGGTCGCAATGGCGACATTGGCAGGGCAAATAATGGCCGAAACCATTGGCGGTACGGCGGAACGTTTTGACATTATGGAAAAGGTGCCAAGCATCTCTTTCCCTGGGGGTGTTGGCATGCGCTTGCCACTCTTGGCATTAGCGATGAGCTGGTATTCCCTACGCGACAGGTTTTCTTGAATTAGATAGCATAAGTTTTGGGGCGCGGTTTATTGTGCTTGCCTATTTGGGGACAAGAGCGAGTTTTTTCTCGGCCAAAACTAGATTAATATCAGAGCCAACTTTGAAGGTCTCATCCATTACATTGTCGACGATGAACATTTCACCAATTGCAGTGTCGATTGTGTATTGAATTTGGTTCCCCAAGAATGCGCTGTAGGTAACATTGCCTTTTATGTCGCCCTTTTTGTCTGCAGATGTAAGTTTGGCGTTTTGCGGACGTATAACGAGTGAAGCATTAAAAGCGCTAGTTTCCTGAGTGGAAATTTTAAGCTTAATGTCTCCGATCTCAACGTTGGCTATGCCATTTTTTACGCCGGTTACCTCACAAGGCACAACGTTGGCATCGCCTATGAAGTCGGCAATGAATTCGGAATTTGGTGCGTTGTACAGGTCGCTTGGCGTGCCCAATTGGGCAATTTCCGCGTTTTTCATTACGATAATCCGATCGGAAACCGCCATGGCCTCCTCCTGATCATGGGTCACATAAACCGCGGTGAGTTTCAGGTTTTGTTGAATATGACGAATTTGCTCGCGCACGTGGCGGCGCAGTTTTGCATCTAGGTTCGACAATGGCTCATCAAGTAACAACACTTCGGGTTCAAGCACCACAGCGCGGGCTACGGCCACCCGTTGTTGTTGTCCACCGGATAATTCAGAGGGCAGTCGGTCGCCAAATCCCCCAAGGCCAACCATGGCGAGACCTTCTTCGGCCTTGTCACGGGCCTCTTTTTTAGGGATGGATGCTACATTGAGCCCATAGGACACGTTTTCGAGCACGCTCATGTGAGGAAACAATGCGTAGGATTGGAACACCATCGAGACGTTACGGTAGGTGGCGGTGAGATGGGTCACATCCTGTCCACCAATGGAAATGACGCCATCGCTGGCAGCCTCCAAACCCGCAATCAAGCGCAAAGTAGTGGTTTTGCCGCAACCCGATGGGCCGAGCAGCGTCCCCAATTCGCCGGGCACAATATCCAGATTCAAATTATTGAGGGCCACCACATCGCCGAAACGTTTATAAACATTTTCAAAGCGAACCGAGCCTCTTGTTTCATTCTTGGACATTAAAAGTCTCCATCAATAATTGTTCAAAGTTTAGGTTGTT
>JAJRRG010000032.1 GCA_024279675.1 Alphaproteobacteria bacterium | reverse complement strand
CCGTGGGCTGGGGCGCGTTGGATCGTCGTTATTTTCTACACTGGCGACCAAAAGATCGCTGGCGATTGGGGGCGCACCGGGTAGAGCAACCGAGGTGGCGCGTGTGGCCACATAAACAGATTGGGGCCTGTCCTGCGGGACCGGGGGAGCAACGGGATTACGGACATCTAGGAATGGTGCGCGCGCGGCTGGGGTTGGGGCGACAATCGCGACGGCAGTTACAGAGCGACGTGTGGGTGCACTGTTGGTAGCAACAACTGTTGGTGGTGCGTCTTCATTCGTGCCAAAAATCAGTTCAAACAAGTTGGGGCCATTGTTTGTGGTGCTATTGGAATTGGTATTATTGGTGTTGTTTCTGCCACGGGTGGGGGCGGTGTTGGCGTTTGAGCCAATGCAGGGAACCGAGTGGCATTTTTCCCATTCTGCGCTGGCATAGCGGCGACCTTCAGCGGAAATTGGAACGCCATCGGAGGGGACATGCAATGTGCGGCCATTGGGGAAAACCCGCTGCAGTTGCGCGCGGGTCATACGAGGCCAAGCACGTACGTTGCCGGTATCTAGGTGGACGAATGGGTGACCGGAGGTGGGATAATAGCCGACGCCACCAACTTGGCGTTTTAAGGCTGCCACGCGTAATTTAGAAATGGCGATATCTGGAATATAAAAATCCATGGCCATGCCCATTGTGTGTCGGGAATTTTTAGCCACGGCAGAAGAACGTGACCGGAGCAATTCATTGGTTTGGGGGGAACGGTAGGCGGAAACCACATAAATGGGTTTGCTGGCCCCCACGTCCTGATAGACCTGCCAAATGAGATCGAACAGGGCCGGGTCCATGCGGGTGGGTTCGTTACGACGCCAATCGCGCAGGAATTGGTTGAGTTCGTTTAGCCCCGCTTGGTCATAGCGCCCATTGCGTCGGAAGGTGATGCGTTTTGTTTCATTGGTGTGGGTATAATACAAATAAAGCGTGCGCTCGCCCGAGGCGGCGGTGAGGGTGGTGACAGTGGTCAGGGGCAATAGTGCAAGCACAGCCAAGCCAATTGCAAGCAGATGCTTGGCAATTGATAGTCCCCAAAATTTTCCCCGTTTATGCACTGTTGTTCAAACTCTACTATTTTCGATATCTACGGTTTAATATTTAACACTAACATTGCTACACTTTGTTAACGCTAAATCTTAATTTTTAATTCCCTGTATGCGTCCATCCCTTTGTATTTATGAAACAATAAGGGCCAAAGCTGGGCAAAATTCTTAACCCATGGTTAAAGAAGTAAGGGGCATCGTGCGTCCAATCAAGCCATTTGGCTTTGCGCTAGGACAATCGCGTTGGAAAAAAGCAATAAGTCGTTCAAATTATAGCATAATCCCACGCGCAATATTCCTATGCTTTTAACGGGTAAAAGCATAGGAGAGCATCAGCAAGAATATTAGGATTTAGCCCTAACTGGCCAGAAGATTTTTCAGGCGCGCGTTGTGACCATAAATATCCCCGTAGGAGCGCATGTTGCCATTGGCATCAACCCTCAATGTAAAATAGGCTAAATGTACTGGCACATGGGTTTCAAGATTGTTCCAGCGTTCACTTCTGCCGCGCTGACTTTCAAGGGAACTTTGGGAAAGGTTGGGATCGTTCACCAACAGAGCTCCGGCGAATTCCATGGGATTTTGCACCCGCACACAGCCATGGGAATAGGCGCGCTGGGAGCGTGAGAACAGGGAGCGAGAGGGGGTATCATGCAAATAAACAGCATGGGAGTTGGGGAAGAGGAATTTTACGGTGCCAAGGGCATTGCGCGAGCCGGGGCGTTGGCGAATGCGGAAATTATTGATTGATGTGGTTGACCAATCAACACTCGAGGCATTTATAACACGGCCGCCTGAAATCAGTTCCATATTGCGTGCGGATAGATAGCCGGGATTGCCCGCAAGGTTGGGGCCAATTTCGTTCCGGGCAATGGAGGCTGGTACATTCCAAAAGGGATTGACCACCACATGTTCGATTTCATCGGAGAAAACAGGGGTCATGAACCGGGGTTTACCCACGACAACCCGGGGTGTGTGCGTCACTTCAGTGCCGCGCATCACCTGCAAGGTATATTGGGGAATGTTCACGAATACATAGAAGTCACCCAGGTCACGCGGCATCCAGCGCCAGCGTTCCATATTGGCGATTAAATCTTCCTTGGACGCATTGGCGCCCCCGTTGAGAGCGGCGATTGTAGCCGGGCCAGTAACCCCATCAACAAAAAGTCCTTCTTGGGTTTGAAAGGTTTCAATGGCAGCCATGAGTTCTTCATCATAGGAATTGTTTCCAATAACCGGGGGAAGGTTCAAGCGTTCACGCAGAACTGGAATACGAGAATCGTCCATTCCGAGTTTGAGTAGTTTACCATCGGGGACAGTAATTCCCTCTTCAACTTCACCGCGATAATAGGAGGCAAGCGCTGTTCTTAGTCCCAAAAATTCAGGGTGTGTCGGGGAGAGGTCTCGCAACATCTGATCCGGATTTGGCGAGTTTACCAGTTGGAGCAAGTAGTCACTGTCGATCTGGGGAGGAGTAATATCAATTGCCCTTGAGACTGTCCGGGGGTTGATTCGCCCCCCATATGCATCTTGAGCATAGCGCACCGCGGCGGATGAAAAAGCTGTTTCAAGGTCGGCCAGGCGTGTGGGGTCAGTAAAATTACCGCTCAGGGAAATATCGTCGGTGAGGTAGTCCTCAGGTCGCAATCCCTCTAGGTGGGCCTGTTCAAACATGGTTAGGATTTTCAGGGCGTTAGGCGAGAATTTGACCTGACCTTGACTATCTTCCTCAAGCCATAGGGGCTCAAAATGGCGAGTGCCATAGAAAAAATAGAGTTTTTGTGCATCTTGATAGGCGCGAGTGCCGCTATTGGCATTGGAATAGGATGCAGAAAGTCCCGCTTTAATGGATTTTGCAAGGGCATTTTGCGGGGGGGAAATGACGACACGTTGGGCTTCAACGCCATTAATGGTGACACTTTCCTGGGCCACGCTGGGTAGGGTTGAAGCACTTAGAATGGCAGAACCGAGAATTGTTCCAACTATTAGCTTAAGCCATGTACTTTTCATGTCGTCTCCAAATATCGGTCATCTATTAACAGTTGCGCAATTGCAATATTTCCAAGGTGTCAGTGTAGGCCCCCACGAATCGGACTGTCTTACAACTAGAAGGGGGATTGTGACAATGTTATCTCGAAAATGTGAGCATTTCTTTTATTTGTGGTCTTTAGTGGTTTAAGCCGCATTCTGACTTTGTGGCTCCAAATCATATTCCTTGAGTTTTCGATAAAGAGTTGAGCGTCCGATACCCAAGGCACGTGCAACTTTTGTCATTCGCCCATCATACTGTTCGATAGCAACGGCGATTAGGTCGCGTTCAATATTTTGCAGGGATTGTATTTCCCCTTGCTCTGACAAGAAGCGGTCAGAGAATTTGGTGATTTGTTCATGGTTTCCATTATTATCTGGCTCCCCCTCTTTGGGGGTTTCGGAAAGCGGGGCATCAATATGGTTTACCTGATGAAGGGGCGGAAGTTTTTGGGCCTGTTCAAGGGCCGTTTGCCGGTCTGACGTGCTGGCGATAATTTGGGGAAAATCTACGGGTGCCAGAAGATTGGTATCGGTGAGGACAAGAGCGCGATAAATGGCGTTTTCTAGCTGGCGCACATTTCCCGGCCAATTATAGGATTGCAGCAGATTTAAGCTTTGCTCAGTCATGCCCACAATACGCCGACCTGTTTCGCTTCCTAAGCGGGCGATAAAATGATCACTCAAAACTTTAATGTCCTCGGGGCGTTCGCGCAACGGGGGGACATATATTGGGAAAACATTCATCCGGTAATACAGGTCTTCGCGGAAAAGTTTTTCCTGCGCCAAGGTGAGCAGACGCCGATTGGTGGCTGAAATAATGCGGACGTTGACCTTTTTGATCTTGTCGGCCCCAACCGCTTCAATCTCGCCAAACTGCAGGGCGCGCAATAGTTTTACTTGTGCATCCTTGGGGAGTTCACCGATTTCATCCAAAAATAGTGTCCCCCCATCCGCTTCAACAAATTTGCCCTTATGGTCATTTGTTGCACCGGTGAACGCACCTTTGACGTGGCCGAACAGGGTACTTTCGATGAGATTGGCAGGGATGGCCCCGCAATTGACGGTGACAAAGGGTTTTCCGGCTCTGTTTGATGAGCCTTGAATAGCGCGGGCGACAATTTCCTTGCCCACACCGCTTTCCCCTTCGATCAGCACAGGGATGTCAGATTTTGCCGCTTTTGTTGCCAACTCCAGAACACGGTCCATGGCTGGGCTTTGGGTGATGATATCCCTTACGCGCATGCGACCATCCCTGCGGTGTTTATCCAGTCGGACGCAGGTTTCAAGTTCGCCAAGTTTTAAAGCGTTACGCAGGGATATGAGTAAACGTTCCGGGGCGACCGGTTTTACAAAAAAATCAACTGCCCCCTGACGCATGGCGTTGATCACCGTATCAAGGGAGGAGCTGGCGGTCTGGACAATCACAGGGCAAGAAATCTGTTCACGGGCCATGGCGTCCATGACGCCCATACCATCAAGATCTGGCATGACCAGATCAAGCACCATGGCTCCGATATTTTTGTGTTCACGCAACAGATCGAGCGCTTGTTCTCCCCCCTCGGCTGTGAGGACTTCCAGCCCGTCCTTTTTTGCAATGGCACCGGTCAGGCGAAGTTGGATGGGGTCGTCATCAACAATTAGTACTTTAGGCATCAATCTCACTGAACTTCTTGGGCGCACGAAACTTAACGAGACGCAGGGCGATAAAATTGGGGATGGCTCAGCATAGGGGTGTATGGCGAATCATATTGTCCCGTTCTGGGTCAGATTATGCGTGGGGTGTTAACAGGGTTTTAACGTATGGGAGAACCATCGCATGTGGGGAAATTGAGACAATGCCTTTATGCCTATAATTTTCGTTTATTTCCTTGGCAGAATTCATCTGGCGTATTAGCGTCTTTTATTAGAATTTTTAGAAGAAATAATCCGAGGATGTGATGTCAAAAAATAAAGCCGCGCCAAAACAAAATACCCACAATCAGTTTGGCACATTACCTGAATGGGATTTGAGTGACCTTTATCCGGGTACCGATTCTACTGAATTCAAAAATGATTTGGATAAGGCGATTAAAGATGCCGCGTCGTTTGAAGGCAGTTTTAAGGGCAATCTTGAAACTATGGCCAAGGGCGGCAGTTTGATTGAGGCGATTTTAGCCTTTGAAGCGATCAGCGATTTAACCGGACGTATTGGCTCATTCGCCTATTTGAATTATGCAAAAAACACCGCTGACCCGGATCGGGCAAAATTTCTAGGGGATTGTCAGGAGGCGCTCACCGACCTGTCCTCAAAGCTGATTTTCTTTTCCCTTGAACTCAATCGGATTGACGATAAAATTTTGGACGAAGCGCTGGCCGCGCCGGGGGATTTGGCGCGGTATAAGCCTTGGTTTGATGAGTTGCGCAAAGCAAAACCCTATCAACTTGAAGACCGGGTTGAGGAATTGTTCCACGAAAAATCGGTAACCGGGCGTGGGGCATGGAACCGTTTGTTTGATGAAACCATGGCGGGCTTGAAGTTTAACATCAAAGGGGAAGAATTGGGCCTTGAAGCGACCCTGACCCTCATGACGGACAAGAACGGGAAAAATCGCAAACGGGCTTTTAAGGGTGTTGTCAGCACGATGGTGGACAATCAACGCTTGTTCACCCACATCACCAATGTGCTGGCCAAAGATAAAGAGATTTCTGATCGTTGGCGCGGGTTTGAGGATATTGCGGATTCCCGGCATATGGCCAATTCGGTGGAGCGTGAGGTCGTTGATGCCTTGGAAAGCTCGGTGCGCGAAGCCTATCCGCGTCTGTCCCATCGCTATTATGCCATGAAAGCGAAGTGGTTTGGTAAAGATAAACTCAATGCATGGGATCGCAATGCGCCCTTGCCCACCAGTGACGCCAGAATATATGATTGGCACAGTGCGCAGGATATTGTGTTGGAAGCCTATGGCAATTTCTCCCCCTATCTGGCGGAGGTGGCGGCACCGTTCTTTAATTCGGGCTGGATAGATGGGCCGGTCACGCCGGGTAAATCCCCCGGCGCGTTTGCTCACCCCACGGTGCCAAGTGCCCATCCCTATTTGATGCTAAATTACCTCGGCAAAACTCGAGATGTTATGACGTTGGCCCACGAATTGGGCCATGGGGTGCATCAGGTGCTGGCGGCAGGGCAGGGCGCGCTTATGGCCCCAACACCGCTGACATTGGCTGAAACAGCCAGTGTTTTTGGTGAAATGCTGACTTTTAGATCATTGCTCAACAAAACAACGGACCCCAAGAAACGGTTTGCTTTGCTGAGTTCCAAGGTTGAAGACATGCTAAATACGGTTGTGCGCCAGATTTCCTTTTATACGTTCGAGCGAAAGGTACATACGGCGCGGCGCAAGGGTGAACTTAAAACCGAAGAGCTTAATCAGATGTGGCTTGAAACCTCGGCGGAAAGCCTGGGGCCAGCGATTAAGCTGAACAAGGGGTATGAAATATTCTGGACGTATATCCCCCACTTCATCCATTCTCCGTTTTATGTATATGCCTATGCGTTTGGCGATTGTCTGGTCAATTCGCTTTATGCCAAATATGAAGAATCAAGCGAAGGGTTTGCGGAGCGCTACTTTGATCTTCTAAAGGCTGGGGGCTCTAAGCATCATTCCGAATTACTTGCGCCATTTGGACTGGATGCCAAGGATCCGAAATTTTGGTCGTTGGGCCTATCAATGATCGAAGGTTTGATTGATGAACTTGAACAAACCCAGCCAGTGTAATATCAGTTAAAGACCAATTGATAAATCTCCAGGCATGTTTGAACGAATATGCGTTAATCTAAGGGACGAATAAATGAGTAAAACAAAGACAAATGATGATTTTGCCGCCCATGAAAAGACCTATGGCCAGTTTATTAAAATTGCTAAATGGTCGGTTATTTCTATGATCGTTCTGGTGTTGTTTCTTTATGTGGCAATAAATCCATAGGATACCTCTTGCCATACGAAACTTATGAAAGTTGTTTTAGCGGTTTTGCTAAAGGAAAGACGATATGAAAATAGCGATTGTTGCCGAAAGTGCAGCCGATGAGACGCGGGTCGCCGCGACGCCGGAAACCGTCACCAAGCTTATAGCGCTTGGGGCAAAGGTGTCGGTGGAAAAAGGGGCGGGACTTAGTTCGCGCATTCCTGATGCCGCTTACAAGGACGCCGGGGCGAGTATTGCTACCAGCGCCGTTTCTGCGCTTAAGGGGGCAGATGTGGTGTTTTGTGTGCGTCGGCCCAAGGCAAGTGCATTATCCGGGGTTAACAAGGGCGCATTGGTGCTTGGCACCATGAACCCAAGCGACGACCAAAAGGAATTTGTCGGGTTGGCAAAAACCGGGGTGTCGCTGATTGCTATGGAATATATGCCACGTATTTCGCGGGCGCAGTCCATGGATATATTATCTTCACAGGCCAATCTTGCGGGTTATCAGGCGGTGATTGATGCGGCGGCTCAGTTTGACCGGGCCTTGCCGATGATGATGACGGCGGCGGGTACGGTTCATCCGGCTAAAATATTTGTTATGGGGGCCGGGGTTGCCGGGCTTCAAGCGATTGCCACGGCGCGTCGATTGGGGGGTATTGTGACCGCCACCGATGTGCGTCCGGCGGCAAAGGAACAGGTTGAGTCTCTGGGTGCAAAGTTTATTGCGGTTGAAGATGAGGAATTCAAGCAGGCAGAGACTGCGGCGGGGTATGCCAAGCAGATGAGCCCTGAATACCAAAAGAAACAGGCGGAACTCACAGCAAAGCATATCGCAAAGCAGGATATTGTGATTACAACAGCGCTTATCCCGGGACGCCCTGCGCCCATGTTGGTGAGCAAAAAAATGCTGGAAAGCATGAAGCCGGGTTCGGTAATTGTTGATTTGGCGGCGGAACGGGGCGGAAATTGTGAAGCGACCAAGCCCGGCGAAGTGGCGGAATATAAGAATGTAAGTGTTGTTGGGTTTACCAATGTTCAGGGACGTATTGCCGCTTCTGCATCTGCTTTGTATTCGCGCAATCTGCTGACATTCCTTGCGACATTGATTGATCCGGAAAGCAAAAAGCTCAACGTGGACTGGGAAGATGAGCTGGTGATAGCGACGCTTTTGACTAAGGACGGCAAGATCGTTCATGCCAATCTGGTGGATGCAACTCAGGCAAAACCTGCGGCGAAAAAACCGGTAGCAAAAAAAGCTACACCTAACAAAAAAGCTGCGCCTAAAAAGGCAGTGACCAAAAAACCTACAACAAAGAAAACCACAACACGCAAAACAAGTGGGGGTAAATAATATGGAACAGATTGATCCGTTTGTATTTCAAATCTCAATTTTTGTGCTGGCAATTTTCGTTGGCTATTTCGTCGTTTGGAGCGTTACGCCCGCATTGCACACGCCGCTGATGGCGGTAACAAATGCCATTTCATCGGTGATTGTGGTGGGCGCGCTTACGGCGCTTGGTGTGATGCTGGTCGATGGGGATAATTGGGTTGCCCAAGTGTTCGGGTTCTTCGCTCTTATTCTAGCAAGTATAAATATTTTTGGCGGGTTTCTCGTCACCCAGCGCATGCTGGCAATGTATAAGAAGAAGGGCTAATTCGAGATGATTTCAGTTAGCGTTGCAGCCGTACTGTATTTGGTATCTGGCGTATTATTCATTCAGGCCTTACGTGGACTTTCGTCTCCGGCTTCGGCGATTCGCGGCAATTTTTATGGTATGATTGGCATGGCTATTGCCATGTTGACTACCTTGGCGGTGATAAATCCTTCATCAATTTTGGCCTGGGTTCTGATTGTTGCTGGGGTTGGCATTGGCGGCACTATTGGGGCAGTTATGGCAAAGCGTATCGCAATGACCGATATGCCACAGCTCGTGGCGGGTTTTCACTCTTTGGTGGGTCTGGCTGCGGTATTTGTGGCCGCGGCAGCATTTTATGCGCCGGGGGCGTTTAACATTGGAAGTGTGGGACATATTCACCCCCAAGCGCTGGTGGAAATGAGCCTTGGGGTTGCGATTGGTGCCTTTACCTTTACTGGTTCGATTATTGCGTTTGCCAAGCTTGACGGG
>JAJRRG010000278.1 GCA_024279675.1 Alphaproteobacteria bacterium | reverse complement strand
GCCCAAAAAGCTTTTCGCCACTTCCGGATCAGCCAGCAACTCTTTGCCCGTCCCGGTAAATCTATTCTGCCCGTTCGCTAAAACAAACCCCTTGGAGGCAAAGGCCAACGCCTGTTGTGCGTTTTGCTCCACCATCAAAATGCCAACACCCGTTGCATTGACTTTGACAATTTGTTCAAAAATCTCAAGCACATAACGTGGGGATAAGCCCGCCGATGGTTCATCCAGCAATAACAGCGATGGTTTACTCATCAACGCGCGGCCCATGGCCACCATTTGACGTTGCCCCCCGGACAATTCCCCCGCGTCCTGATTGCGCTTTGCCTTAAGATCAGGAAACATATCGTAAATTGAGGTGATGGTATCCGAGTAATCATCCTCGCGAATAAACGCCCCCATCTCCAAATTTTCATGTACGGTCATTGAGGTAAAAACATTGTGCTCCTGAGGTACAAAACTCAGGCCCTTGGGCACCAGCCTGTCCGGCAATGCATTGGTGATGTTCTCCCCATAGAACTCAACCGCCCCATCGGTAACTTCCAGCAGACCAAAGATCGCCTTGAGTGCCGTAGATTTCCCCGCGCCATTGGGGCCAACTATCACCCCAATATCGCTGGCCTCAATCTCCATATTGATGCCCTTGAGAATTGGTGCGCCCCCATATCCAGCCTCAACATTGTCCATTTTTACCAAAGCCATTTAAGCCACCTCCACCGGCACGCCAAAATAGGCCTCAACAATTTCAGGATTGGCCCGAATTTCTTCCATTGGACCTTCAGCAATCACTTCCCCTTGCGCCATCACAATCACCGGGTCACACAAGCGACCAATCAAATCCATATCATGTTCGATAACAAAAAACGTATAGCCAAGTTCTTTGTTCATCCGTTCAATATTTCCCGCTAAATCCTTGAGCAAAGTACGGTTCACCCCGGCGGCCACCTCATCAAGAAGTACCAATTTGGCATCCACCATCATGGTGCGACCCAGTTCGAGCAGCTTTTTTTGCCCGCCCGAAAGATTGCCCGCCAACTCATTTTTGATATGGGCCAATTTTAAAAAATCAATCACATCGTTGGCCCGTTGCCTCACTTCAATCTCGCGATTGCGCACTATTGAGGGGCGCAACCACGTATTGCGCAAACTTTCCCCGGGTTGATCACCGGGGACCATCATCAGGTTTTCAAGCGCTGTCATTTGTGAAAATTCATGGGCCAATTGGAAGGTACGCAACATGCCCTTGCCAAAGAGAATATGGGGTTCAAGGCCCGTCACATCTTCGCCATCAAAAAGGATTTGCCCACCATCGGGCTTGGTTGTGCCAGCAACCATATTGAACAGGGTCGTTTTCCCCGCCCCATTGGGCCCGATTAAACCAGTTACCGAACCTTTAGCGACACTAAGCGAGCACGCGTTTACGGCCACCAGCCCCCCATAGCGCTTTGTAACGCCCTTAACTTCAATTACCGTCTCTACTGACACCCATGTCCCCCAACACTTTTTACGCATGACGCTTACGCCATAGCAGCGCATGTGCTCATATCAGGCCGCTTGGGTCAACCAAAACAGGTGGTTTTTTTGCCAATTCCAACAAAAAAGGGTGCCCTCAGGCACCCGATTTGTAACATGTTATGCGTTGTAGCTAGAATTCATCCCATTCGCTATCAACAGCCGCCGAACCCTCAGAAAGATAAGACTGAGCCGCAGACTGAACCTTTGCCTGCAATTGCTTAACTGGGGGCATGCTCATAGCAGAGGGTGTTGAAGCCGAAAAAGATGCCGGCGCATTTACATTGCCGGACAGCTTTGTGTCGCCAGAAACCTTAAAGACATCAATGATCCGATCAAGCTCACCCACCTGATTATCTGTTTGCTCAATCGCCGCATTGGTTTCTTCAACCAGAGCCGCATTATGCTGGGTCATTTCATCCATTTGACGCACGGCCGCGTTTACTTCTTCAATCGAGGAAGCCTGGGTTTTATTTGCGGCAACCACTTCAGCCATAATAGTTTTATTTTTTTCCGCCCCGCCCATCATTTCTTCAAGCTTTGCAGAAGCCAGCGCAACAAGCTTTGAGCCTTGATCAACTTCGACGGCACTTTGGTCGATTAACACTTTAACTTCAGAAGATGCGGTTGCTGCACTTTGCGCCAAACGCCGAACTTCAACGGCAACAACAGCAAATCCCTTACCCGCCTCACCGGCCCGCGCCGCTTCAACAGATGCATTCAAGGCAAGCAAATTGGTTTGAAAGGCAATGTCGTCGATCATACCAATGATATTGGATATTTTACTTGAGGATGTCGTAATGCGCTCCATGGCCTGTGTTGTCTCAACCATAACCTGACCGCCCTCTACAGCAGCGTGCGCGACAGCACCCGCATTCTTGCCCACTTGCTCGGCTTTTAGTGCGTTTTCAACCACCAGACCTGAAAGTTCTTCCATAGTGGCCGAGGTCTCTTCTACATTGGCCGCCTGCTTGGTGGTGCGCTCACTCAAATCATTGGCACCCTCAAGAATCTCCCCGGTTGCAGTCTTAAGCGCGCCCGATGTTTCGCGCAACTTCCTAACAATCTTACTAAGATTGTCCGCCACAGCGTTGGTGTCTTTCTTCAATTCAAGAAATGCACCCTGATACTCACCGCTTACCCGTTTGGTCAAATCAGTCGCTGCCAAAGCGCCAAGAACTTCACCGGTTTCGGCCAAGCCACGCTCAACTGTCCCCACAAGTTCATTCACCTGCACGCCCAATTTGTTGAGTTCTTCATCGGGGAATTCAGCTTCAACACGTTTGGAAAAATCCCCCTTAACGGCGGCACCAACCACATCACCAAAGGCTTCACCCAATTGCCGCATCATCCCAGCACGGTCTTCATTGCGTTTCAAATTTGCAGATTTTTCTGCTTTGCCCAAAGCGGAAACTTTATGCGTGCTGTCCTTGAACTGAGAAATCGCCTCTGAAAGAAGCTTAAATTCGTCCCAGAAGGTTTCTTTAGTAAGGACAATATCCACATCACCGTCGACCAGGGAAATTAGTTCTTTATTCGCTTGATTCAGCTTTTTCAAAATTATGGCAATGACAAAGAAAGCCTGCAACAGAACCATGAGCGCAACAAACAAACTGGAGGTCAAAACAATCAAAGCCTGTTGGCTGTTAGAATTTTCAAGAACATGCAAGGCATCAGCCGACCCGCGCATATCTGCCACAAAAGCTTCTTCAGATATTTGCAACATAGAATCAACGGCACCACCCATCAGTTCCGCAACACCATCAAACTTTGCCATAGACAGATTTCCCAGAGCCGCCCCCCCGGACACATAGGCATTCCCCATCTCAAGACCAACTTCATAATATGTCGGATAAGTTTCTAGTAGTGTGTCCAGAATACTCATCAATTCTGGCATATCTAGCTTGGTTGCCAATTCACGAGCAGTATTGACATCGCCGGGAAATCTCTCCGCAAAACCCGCAGCTATCTCAAAACCGTCATCAAGACCATTCATACCCCGCGTAGCTGAAATGTCTGTGATCCATTGCTGCGTCTGCAATACATCAATTTCTAACTGATGAACCGCAGAGACAAGGCTGTGAAAATCTTCAGCGTTTGTTTCCAATTCACTAAACAATTCACGCGACTTCTGCCCCGCCTGATTGCTGGTTTGATAATTCAGAATCGCAGCACCGATCGCCAGGCCAATTGTCAAAATGCTGGCCACTGTTATAAACTTAGAAATCTTCATAAAACTTCTCAACCATAAAAATTAATATGGGATCACCCTAGGTAAAAGCTCTTAAGATACCGTTAGTGATAAATTCAAATTTCTAATCGCCGGCGCAGCTGACCGCGTAAAAATTTATAAAAAAAAGGCCATCCTGTTTCCACAAGACGGCCCCTTAAAACTCTAAATTTCCGGTATGTTGTTTCTAGACCTCAATCTTAGGCTAAAACCCCGATAACCGCTTCGATCTTTTTCTTCATTGAGCCAGCATCAAACGGCTTGATGATGTAATTATTCACCCCCGCCATAATCGCCTCTTTTACCTGCTCCTTGTCCGAACGACCCGTGGCCATAATAAACGGCATGGTCTTGGTCTTAGGATGTTTGCGCAACACCTTAAGCAAGGTAAGCCCATCAATATCTTCCATATTCCAATCCGAAATAATCAGATCAATCTTGTTTTCCTGCAGTTTCCCCAGGGCATCACGTCCGCTTTTTGCCTCAGTGATTTTCTGGAACCCCAGCTGATTAAGGATAAACTTACAGATCCCGCGCATGGATTGCTGATCATCGACCACCAGAACGCTTATGGTACTTGCTTTGGGCATATTATTCACTCAACTCTCTTCGACCCTTGGGTCGTACTCTTTTACCCTATAAGTAAGGGGAAGCCCCTAACATAGTCTCAATGGGCTTGGTTATTGGGTATTCAAGCAGCAGATTTTCGGCGTAGAAATCCAGAAATCAATTTACCTGCAATATCCTCAACCATGGCCTGTTCAACCACAGCGCCAATTTCCATAGCCACCTTTGGCATGCCATAAACCAACGCAGATTCTTTGCTTTGTCCAACGGTATAAGCCCCCGCTTCGCGCATGGATTTCAGCCCTTCAGCTCCGTCCTTACCCATACCAGTCAGGATTGCACCAACAGCTTTTGTTCCCATAACCTTGGCCACGGAGCTAAACAACACATCAGCACTTGGCCGATGACCAGAAACCAACTCATCCGCCGTCACACGACATTTCAATTGCCCTGAGGTGTTTTCCACCCGCAAATGAAATCCACCCTTGGCAATATAAACATTGCCCATTTCAAGGGGCATGCGATCCGAGGCTTCTTGCACTTTGAGTTCAATTTGTTGGTCAAGCCGTTCGGCAAATCGTTCGGTGAAATTGGGCGGCATGTGTTGCGCGACAACAATCGGTGGACAATCCGCCGGCATCCGCGCCAAAACTTTACGTACCGCATCAACCCCACCGGTCGAAGCGCCAATCGCGATCAGTGATCCCGCAGGGATGGCCGACGCACTGGTCACAGCCACTGGTTTGGTTGCCACACTAGCCTGCATCGCCTGTCCGCGCACATCTGAAACCGCCGCCGCGCGCACCTTGGTGCGAATTTCTGCACCAAACGCATCAAGGCCCCCGGCCAGATCATGGCCCGGTTTACCGACAAAATCCACAGCGCCCAATTCAAGGGCCAACATGGTTTCACTGGTGCCCTTATGGGTTAAAGTCGAGACCATCACCACAGGGGTGGGTCGAAGCCGCATCAGCTTACTCAAGAATTCAAGCCCATTCATATTGGGCATTTCAATATCAAGGGTCACCACGTCTGGGTTAAGTTCCTTGATTTTTCGCCGCGCAATAATCGGATCTTCGGCGGTACCAACAACCTCGATATCACCATCTTTTGCCAAAGCGACGCTCAATACCTCGCGAATGAGCGCACTATCATCAACAACTAAAACCTTGATACTCATACGTTTACCCTCTTTTGTGGTTGGCTTGCAGCCTGTTGGCCCAATCGCCGATATATTGTTTTACCCTCAAGCAT
>JAJRRG010000277.1 GCA_024279675.1 Alphaproteobacteria bacterium | reverse complement strand
ATTGCTTGTGGCATCGGCAAGAATAACAATGGGGGCCTCAAGGCCCTTGGCCCCATGAACTGTCATCACCCGGACCCCTGCGCTATTTTCAGAAAGTTCGCGCTTAATTGTAATATCGCGTTTTCGCATGCTGGCCAAAAAACCCTGTAATGAGGGCTGAGAACTTTGCTCATGCTCAAGGGCCAAATCAAGGAAGGTTTCGATAATTTCATCCACCTCATTGCCAAGCCGTGCATGGAATTTCTTTAGCCCCTGCATTGCAAACAACACATGGGCAAAAAATTCATAGGGCCGTTCAAAATCCAGAGTCTGACGCAACGCGATCAATTGTGCATAGGCGGTTTTGGCTGGGGTAGACTTTTCTGAGATATGCTCGGTCGCGGCTTTTATGAGCCGGTGCCAAACGCGCTCCCCTTTTTCCCGTTCGATACACAGGTTCTCCACTTCTAACAGGTCCATATCAAACAGGGGGGAGCGTAACAGGGCGGCAAGGGTGAGATCGTCCTCTGGGTTAAGAAGAACATCCCCCAAAGCCAGCAAATCATGCACCACAATATGGCCAGTAACAGAAAGCCTGTCAGCGCCCGGCGTTGGCAAGCCAGCATTCTTGAGGGCGCGAATGACTTCAAGAAAAACCGGGCCTCTGGTTTGTACCAGAATAAGAATATCATCGGCCCGGATTGAGCGTTGACGAGCCCCAAGCGGGCGCCTGATCGCCAACCAATGACTTATCTGACCCACAATCAGCTCCGCTGTAATTCGAGCACTGCTTAGAGGCGGGGAGCTCGGCTCCATCGGCCACTCATCCGCAACCTGAACGGATTTTTGTTTTTCCGGTGGCGGCCAAAGGATAACTTTTCCTCCCTGATGGTCACGGGCGCTCTCATGGGCCACGGGGCTATCCGCTGAAAACAATGCGGCCCTTATGTCCTGCCGCGCGCAAACCCTATCAACAGCATCCAATATTTTGTCCTGCGTGCGAAAACTCGCGCGAAAGGGCACATTGTCCCATGCTTTACCCGCTTGATTTGCGGCGAGTTTGAGGCGATTGCCCGTTTCCCCAAACAAGGCAGGCTCGGCCCCCTGAAATCCATAAATAGATTGTTTTTCGTCGCCAACGCCAAAAATAGTGCGTGGTCTTTGCGCCGCGCTGTCCCCGGCAAAAAAATCATCCACCAAATGCTCAATCACCCGCCATTGAGACGTGTTTGTGTCCTGACTTTCGTCCACTAGAATATGGGTCATTCCCGCATCTAGCTTGTAGCGTACCCAATCTGCGCTGGTTTTACTGGAGAGGAGTTGCTCAAATTTCAAGATGAGATCATCAAAATCCAGTCGATCCGTGGCCGCTTTTGCCCGCTCATAGGACGTATAAATAGCCCCCATCACATCAATGACCGCCTCAGAGCGTTCGATTAGACTAATCATGCGCGCTTCGCAAAACAGCCCATAAACGCGATCGCGCTCCTGCTCAAAACATGCGTAGAGCTCAGGGTGCTTTTTTTGTTCTTTTGCTGGCATCAAAACAGCTCGAGGCGTGCCGTCGCCCGTAACAAAGGCTTTAAGTAGGCCATCGGCAGTGAAATTAGTCTTCATTTGTGCCAAAATATAGACGAATCTAACGCCTTTAGTTTTTTCTGGATCCCCATTCAAGTTATGAATAAATGTCTGGCATTCGGCAAACGAAAGACAGGTATTATCGATAATTTCTTTCTTGTAGTTGCTGAGGTGTCGTTGGGGATTATAGTTAACTAGGTTGCGCAGGTTCTTCTTGGCCCCCTCGGGGTCGTGCAAAACAGCGCGCAGACCTTCACCCTGTGCAAGGGAGCTTTTCACCACATCATCAATACTGGCATCACTTAAATGGGCAAACAGAGCAGCCACGGCATCGCCAAGTTCTTCATCCCCACCCAACCCTTTGGATAATATACGTTCCTTGGCGTTGTTAATAAGCTCGGCTCTTTCCGCCTCTTCAATAACTTTGAAGTCGACAGGCACGCCTGCTTCAAGAGGAAACCGATGTAGAGCTGCCTCGCAGAACGCGTGGATTGTATTGATTTTTAAACCGCCCGGGGTTTCCAAAGCGCGCGCAAACAGGGTGCGGGCGTGGGCAATCATGTGGGTATCAGGGCGCTGTTGAGAAATTTCATGCAGCCGTGTGCTTAAAAGTTCATCATCAAGCAATGCCCACTTGCTTAGGCGTGCCGCAACCCGGCTTTTCATCTCTGCCGCCGCTGCCTTGGTGTAGGTGAGACACAAAATATCTTCTGGCGCTACGCCGCTTAGTAAAAGGCGTAAAACCCGTTCAGTTAGGATGTGCGTTTTCCCCGAACCTGCATTGGCGGAAACCCATATGGATTTTGTCGGATCACCGGCAGCTTTTTGTCGGTCTGTAATATCTTGAGTTGGGGTGGCTGGGCGTTCGTTCATGTTTCAGAATCCCCCAATTCACTTTGGCTCCATTCATCGGTGCGGGCAAAATGGTCAAAATTTCCTGTGAAACTTTGGCTGGCCTTGGGCATGATGCGGGGGGACATGATTGTTGTGTCAGAAAGCAGGAATGCACTAATATGGCGATGTATCATTTGCATAATTGTATCTGCGGCTTGGTTTGCATCGGTATCAGGCGGCAATTTGAACGCCTGATATTCAAACGCCGCTGGCCCGGCCCCAATTTTGATATAGGCCAGCGCGCTGGTCGTTGCAGGAGTGGCACCCTTAAAGCCCAACGCCTTGGCAATCGCCGCCGTAACCAATAATTGCGGAGCCAGGAAGTTATTCATTTCAACGGGTGTGGGAATAGAGCCTGTTTTAAAATCAAGTATCTCAAATGTGCCATCTTCCCCTAGATCGATGCGGTCAGCGCGTCCGCGCAGGTGAAAATCCTGCCCTTCAACCTCAAAGCGCCATGATAGGTCAATTTCTGCAAAGCGTGATTTTATTTGCTCGCTCCTGTTGCGCTCAAATTCCAGAAAACCCTCAACAGAACGTTCCAGACGGCGCAACCAGATGTCGCGTTGTTCTGGCCTATGCTCAAGCACACAAAACACATCACGGGCAATCTCACCCATTATGACCTCGGCATTACTTGCATTGGGGTCATGCCCTTGTTCAACAAAGGTAGCAAAAACCTCATGCACGAGGTTGCCGCGCTCGCGGTGGGAAATCTCATTTCCCAGAGGATCAAGGGCATGTAGGCCCAGAGTGTATTTTGCATATAAGTCAAAAGGCGAACGGAACAGGGTTTCAATTTCAGTAATCGACAAGGAACGTGGACGCAAAGGTGCGGGGGGGCAGGGGGCCGGGCGTATGGCCGGTTTAGGTGCCCCGGTTTTATCCAGAGCGCGCGCAAGGGCGAGATAGTGTTCACCACGTTGGTGCATCTTCCGGGTGCTAACGTCGCCCACAAAGGCATAAAACCGTTCAAGCAATCTTGAAACAAGCGCTGGTGCGGCACCCGATCTGTGGGAATAAGTCATCAGCACATTTTCATTACCGATGGCCATTTCAAAATCATGGGCCGCTTGCCCCTGCTGGCGCTCTGGGGGTTCAAGTCCGGCATGAAGGCGCATAGAACGACTAAGCCAAGGGCCGGGGTCTGCCACTTCCGGCCATGTCCCCTCATTTAGGTTTGCCATGATTATCAGATCCGCAGATTGCAGGCGGGCCTCAAGGCGTCCCCATATGGCGATATCATCGCGAACAGGTCTTTGTGTTCTGACGGAAACATTTGCCATCAGCGCCTGCAAAACCGTTTCAGCATTTGATTTTGATAGGGCGGGGCCGGGCTGACTGGTGGCGGATATGGATTGAACCCAAAGGCGCATATCTGCATATCCGGGCAGACTGGTTTGTCCATCCAGCTTTCGGGTAAGAGACAAAAACACGGTGTTGAGGGTCTGGGTCAAGGCGGCGGAAGAAAAATTTTCCTTCTGCAAGAGTGTCATCAGGGGGGCAAACTGCACATCAAGATTATTCAGAAACTGCTCAATTGTGTTGCCCATATTTTGGGTCAGATTTAGCGCCACATGGGGCAGATCCCCGGCAAGGTTTTGTGCCAGAATTTTCCTTAACCCCTCAGTACCGGTTCCGGGATGTTGGCCCCGCAGGAGCGCCAATTCAATCCATTGGGCTAGTTGGGATATTTCAGTTCTATTTTGCCCCATAGTTACATTCGCATTGCGTAACATTGCCATCAGATCAACGGGGGAAAAGTCTAAAAGCCCAAGGCGTAGTATTTGTCGTACCAACCGCCCGGCTGGGGCATGAAACAGCGGCATGCCGGCACTGTCATCAATTTCAATATCAAACCGGCGCAATTCAACACTGACACGCCGGGCAAAATTTCGATCCGGGGTGATTATGCCGACGGTTTTATTGTCGGCTATGGCATCGCGTGCGGCTAGGGCAACGACTAGGGCCTGTTCCTGATCGCTTTTAGCACCGACAATTGCCAATCCGTTTGTCGCATTTTCCATTTCAACATCTGAAAATTTTGCCCGTGTGGTGTTCCATTTGGACGTATCCTTTGCCAGCGCCAAGGCGTGGCGAACAATGTGGGTCCGCCGGTTGCTTGAAGTTGAAACAAGTTCTTGAACATCTGTGTGGGTTTTCTTGAGGCTGCTGAGCAATTGGGCCAAACCATATTGGGAATGGCCGTGGGGGGCGATTTTAAGATCAAGCAGGTCCTGATGGTTTTGCTTTGTCAGGTTGGTATCAAGCCCTGGCAGCACCAGCGCGCCACGGGGTAGTTTTAAGATTGAGGCAAGCAGCCTTGCGGTGGCCGGAACCGAGCCGGTTGACCCCGCTGCAATGACAGGACGATTGCCAAATAATTGCGTGAGGTTTCCCCCATGTTGTTCCACGCGCAAGATTTTTAATCTGCTGGCATCAATACGATTGATATCGGCAAGGATTTTGGGCCATTGGGAGAGGACAATTTCTAGGAAATTCAAATTCAATTGAAAATTTGTATTTAGATCTTGTGTATTTTCGGGGTTCAGCTCAAACGGGGGAACAGCACGAATGGCATCCGGCTCAATGCCCTCAATGTGCATTTCGTCAATTAGGTGCGCCAAAGAATCCGCCAGACTTAAAATTCTGGCCGGATGGGTCATGCCCTCGAGATTACCGAAATGCCCCGAACTTTTATTCTGGCTAAGCCACTTTTCAATGAGTTGGCACAGCAGAAACCGTCGATCCGTATCCCCAATTGCTTTGCCCTGCGCGGGCGAGGCCCCCGGCTCCAAAAACAGCGCCTCATCATCCTCCTCGACACCAAGGGTGCGAATGTCCGGCAATAGAGCCGCCCCACCCAGTGCGTCAGCAAACGCGCTGGAAAGGGCAAGTCGGGCCCGACGCGTGGGTAGGATTATCGTAACATCGGCAAGCCAAAATGGATTGTCGCGGGTCCAGTCACCAAGAAGCGGGCTATTAAGTAGCGGACCATTTAGAATGGCGTCAACCAGATGTGGCAGGAACGGCCCGTTTGGGGCGATGGAATATAATGCATCATGCATCGTTTGTGTGCCCGTCCATAAATACGCCCCGTGAAACTCAACCAAAGGCAATTTGGCTTAACGCTAAGTGATTGTCAAAAACCCCGGTGTATCGGTTAACCTATCGTACATTGTGGTATTGTTGAAATTACTCAGTGTGAACTGACGCCCCTTGTTTTCCGGCAGAATTTCAATTTTGATAACTAAGTCGGCAAGCGGAAACAGGTTGGGCGCCCGTTGTGGCCATTCGACAAGGATAATTGCTGCCGGATCTTCAAATAGTCCCAATTCTTCAATTTCCTCTGGAGTTTCGAGCCGATATAAATCGGCGTGCAAAAAGGATATGTGTTGGTTTTGATAGGGCAAGACCAACAAAAATGTCGGGGATGGAATTTCAAGTTCTGGACATTTCAGGGCTGAGCGAATAATTGAACGCGCCAAAGCACTTTTGCCGGCACCAAGTTCCCCCTCAAGTAGAACAAGATTTCCCGGCGTTAGCTGCGCGCTGAGCAGACATCCCAATATGTCGGTATCGCTATCATGTGCCGCGCAAAAGGATAAGGTTGCTTGTGAATTCATTGCTATGCAGTTTGCTCAATTAGCTTAGAGGCATCTGCAGGCAGATTGACAATAACCTGCGACCCTCGCGGTGTGTTGGGTATTATAGCCAAATTACCCCCATGCAATTCCACAAATGCTTTTACGATGGTCAGGCCAATCCCCGCCCCGCGTTGTAAGCTTTTCAACGAACGCCCCTGATCGGCCCCCGTGAGTGCATCCTCTAGTTCACGGGTGATGCCGACACCCTCGTCTTTTATCGTGAAGCGTATCCACTCATTGTTGCCCTCAACATCAAGAGAAATTTGAGCCCCCGGTTCCGAGAATTTCGCAGCATTTGAAATCAAATTATATAGAATTTGTACAACGCGCGCACCGTCGGCAACAAATCGGGGTAATGGGTCAGGCAATGTCACAACCAGATTTAAGGGGGGCATCCCGTCGGCCCGAACCAAGGTTGCAGAAAATCCGGTTTTCGCATCCTCAATCAATTTGGCAATATTCAGTTCCTGTAAATCGAGTTCAGCAATGCCCGCCTCAACATTTGTCAAATCCAATATGCCATCAATCAAGGTGCCAAGGGCCGCACTTGAGGAGCGGATATAATCGATATAATTGCGTTGTTGGTCAGTCAGGGGGCCAGTGTTATCGGAGGCCATGAGGTCGGCAAAACCAATAATTGAGGTTAGGGGTGAGCGGAATTCATAGGAAACATTCTGAATAAAGGCATCCTTGAGTGCATCGGCGGTCACCAGCGCATCATTGCGCTCTTTAAGTACATGTTCAAAATTTGCGCTCTTGGTGACATCTACAAAGGTGATCATGGTTTGATAATCCGCCAAGCGTACAATAGCATAATCAATTAGGCGGCCATCCTGGCGTTTAATGCGCCCGCTTGTGTCCTTGCGGGAGGGATCTAGATCAATGATCCCTTTCTTTAGGTCTTGCCAGATTTCTTCCCCATCCTCAGGAATGGAGTGCCCGCACGCCAGGGCGATACTATCAACATGGGGGCTAAGCCCCAATTCATTCATGGGCAATTTCCAGATGCTCGACAGACGCGGATTATGCAGTCGCAACCGCCCATCAGTGCTAAATACTGCCACCCCTTCGCTGAGGGCATTTAGAGTTTGGCGTTGCACATTGAGCATGGCCTTATTGGCGCTCTCTAAGCGTAATCGACCACTGACATCCTCGAATTGGTAAATGACTCCGCCCTTGTTAGCGATCGGGGTTGCCGTAACAACAAAGCTGCGCCCGTCCGCAAGGTGCCAATCTTCCTTGCGTTGCGCACTCATTTTATAGGCTTCAAGATGAGTTTGACGCCATTCGCGATAATTGGAAACTGTGGGCAATTGTTTTTCGCGCCGCAACCGGTCAAGTATTTCACGTTCGTTTAACCCCGTTGCCAGCCAGCCATCGGAAAAACGGAACAACTCACGATAAGCTGTATTGAAGCGCTTGAGCTTACCCTCTTGATCAAAAACTATGGTTGGACCTGCGAGCGTGTCAATCACCCAATCCGCTTGCAGGGAATTTGCGATATGCAGTTCGGCAATATTTTGCTCGTCCTGTGTGTTAAAAACATGCCTGAGATAGCCAATGGAGCCATCCTCAAAGGAACTAAGAACAAGTTCACGATCCCCCTCTGGCCCAGACATTTTTTGGCTTAGTCGAACTGCCCCAGCCTGTGCTCCTCTTTGCGGTCGGTGTTGCGCGTCTGATTGGCGCTGGGCATGTAGGGCATCTAGCTGAGCTTTGACTTGGGTTGGGGTGAAAATATCAGGAAATTTATTCAAGGAGCCTTTCATTCCTGATTGTTCACATAGCGCCATATAGGCTTGATTTGCGAAATCGATCTTTCCATCCGCATTCCGCACCCAAGCAGGTTCAAGCAGCATTTCTAGGGCGGGGCGAATATATGTAGTATGCGAGGCCGACATATCAGAAGTATAATTTTGCGAAACGATATTGGACGTCAGATTTGTTGATGCGGGGGTGGTGCTTTGGGGGGAGAGATCCGTTGCATTGCGCAGGCGAACAATCGATGTACCCCCTGTTGCTTCACCCACGGCGCGTAAGATACGTCCGTTTGTGGTGCGCACACTGATGGCAAAATTGTGCCCATTCTGCCGTAAAAGTTTAACCCCCGTTGCAAGCTTTGCCCCGTCATTTTGCCCCAACCATTGGTCAAAATTTAGTAAAATATCCATGGATACGTTCTCAAATCCAAGAATTTCGGGCCGTCCAAAAACTTGGGGGCTTTGACCCGACTGCCACAAAAGGGTGATTTCGGGCATGCAGGAAAGAATGGCTTCATATTCGTCCAGTTGCGCCCGTAGCTGGGCGACTTGGTTTTGTCCCATTGTTTGAATTTGAATGTTTTTCTTCTTGGCTCTGAGCACAAGGAACATTGCCAATACCGCAAAAACAACCGCACCTAGACCAATGATCAACGGCGCTGAATCCATCGCCATATTAGTGTTGATCAATTCGGGCGAGCTTTCCTGCGAAAACGCGTTGGATGTTATCCCGGCGCTCAACAAGATTGTAACCCCTGACTTAAAGAAAGTGGGGAAATATATCGTTGGAAAAATTCTAGCTGAATTCATCGCACTGCCTCTAATTGTGTGTTGCCTATCGAAGCCGCAATTAGGGTACTTT
>JAJRRG010000031.1 GCA_024279675.1 Alphaproteobacteria bacterium | reverse complement strand
TCCCACCGAATTGATGAAGTGATGAATATATGTGATTCCATCACTATCCTGCGGGATGGGCAGCATATTCTTACGGACAGTTTGAATAGCTTGAATAAACAAGAAATTATTCAACATATGACTGGCCGAACCGTGAAAAATGCATATCCAGTTAGACAAAGTCAGATTGAAGAAATAACTTTTCTTCGGTGTGAAGATGTTTCTACACGCCATATTTCAGGAATTAATTTTGATCTAAAAAAGGGTGAAATTCTTGGCGTTGCGGGCCTGGCAAATATGGGACAAAATGAACTTCTGAAAACCTTTCTAGGCGTTGATAAACTGCGTAGTGGTGCAATTTATAAACATGGAACAAAGATGCATATTAAAAACCCCGTCGCGGCGTGGCGAGAAAGATTTGCCTATGTACCAAGGGAAAGACGCAAAGAAGGCTTGATGCTTCACTCTTCAATTATTCACAATACAACTCTGCCCCATTTAAAAAAACTCTCGAGGGAGTTTAGCGTTGTTCATCAAAAAAAAGAACGAGACCACAGCGAAAAATTTACCAAAGAAGTTCGTTTGAAATCAACGCACCTGTCACAGCCTACCTATCAATTAAGTGGTGGCAATCAACAGAAGGTGGTTTTTGCTAGGGCCATTGGTGACCAACCTGAATTATTGTTGTTGGATGAGCCTACAAGGGGTGTTGATGTGGGGGCCAAATTTGATATTTATTCGCTTATTCGCTCCCTTAGCCAGGAAGGAGCGGCCGTTATTCTAACGTCCTCAGACCTGCCTGAATTGATTTCCATGTGCGATCGTATTTTAATTATGCGGAATGGTATCCAGCAAAAAATTGTCGCCACGGATAACTTGACTGCCAGCTCCTTGTTGGAATTGTTAAATGAATAGGAAACGCGCTCAATGCTAGAATTTTTCAAACGCTACGGCACGCTGATTGGCTTTGCGCTGATTATCCTTTTCTTTTGGATCAATTTACCTGACACATTTATGACAATGCGCAATTGGCTTAATGTATCCCAGCAGGTTTCGATGTTGGCCGTTGTCGCTTTTTCCATGACCATTGTCATGGTGATGGGGGACTTTGATTTGAGTGTTGGCTCAATGGCAACTCTGTCGGCGATTGTTGCCGCAGTTTTATTTAGTATGGGGTATTCGGTGCCGGTGGGCATTGCCGCTGGCCTGATGGTGGGGGCCGCCGGGGGATTATTCAACGGATTTTTAGTCTCCTATATTGGCATTTTGCCTTTTGTTACGACCCTTGGAACTCTTACCATGTTTTCGGGAATTGCGTTTTTTGTCAGCGATGGGAAAACCATTTTTGGCCGTGACATTCCAAAAGGTTTTAGTGGCTTTGCGCGTTCGGGTGTTGATCTGGAAATTATTGGCATATCTAACGTTACTGTTCCTGCAATGACACTCATGGCAATTTTTATGCTGTTTTTAGTTTGGTTCATTTTGGAGCAAACAGCTTTTGGCCGCCGCCTTTATGCTATTGGTGGAAATTATGAGGCAGCTAGATTGGCAGGCATTAAAGTACGTTCAATTCGCATGATCGCATTTTCGTTAACTGGCTTTGGTGCCGCCATCGGGGGGTTAATGCTGGCTAGCCGGGTAGCTTCAGCAAATCCGACCCAAGGGGCGGGCCTGATGCTGGATGCTTTTGCAACCGTGTTTCTTGGTATGACCATGAGCTCGCAAGGGGAACCGCGTGTATTGGCTACCTTTGTTGGGGTTTTATTTTTGGGTGTACTGGACAATGGCTTGACGCAAATGAGCGTTGATTCCTATGTGCGTGAAATTTTGGTGGGGGCCATAATTATTTCCGCTGTGGCATTTTCTAGTTTTGGGAAACAGCGCTAGCAAGTCTGGCTAGAATTTTTTTCGAAACTGATGCGATGAAACTGTTTTGCCAAGAGCTGGTGGCGCACACCCCGTTGTGACTAATTAGCTCCCTTCGTGTATTTATCCAAGAGTGAGCATTCCAAAGTGCTTGGAGGCGTGTTGTCCGCAATGCAAAGGTGCATGCATGACAAATCCCAACTCTACCGACACTAATTGGCGGCAAGGGTAGCTTAACTTAAATATTAGGTTATCATGATAACACTATGTTGCCGGATTTAGTTGGATGAAAATATGAACAAACGGGTACTATTTGCAGGGCTTTTTCATGAAACGCATACGTTTTTGCATCAAAAAACTGGCATGGAGCAGTTCCATGAGGCGGGTATTAAAATTGGTCAGGATGTCATTTCAGGCAATTTAGGTAACGGTTCACCTGCGGATGGTTTTTTGAGTTACGCCGCAACGCAGAATTGGGACATCATTCCAACGATCCAAATGGCCGCGAGTCCGTCAGGTGCTGTAACCAACGAAGTATTGGAGTTTTTCAACCAGCACTTTTTTGAGGGGCTTGAGCGGGAGTGCCAGAATATCGATGGAATATTTTTGGTGCTGCATGGTGCAATGGTTTGTGAGAGTGTAGATGACGTGGAAGGCACTATCTTTCGAGAAATCAACCGAAGGCTTGGCGCAAAGGGCATTTCCATTCCAGTGGCAGCCGTCATAGATTTGCACGCCAATGTGTCACGCGATATGACAGACTTTAGCACCTGTATTTATTCCTACCGCAAGAACCCCCATAGCGATGCGCGAGATGCCGCAGTTCAGGCTGCACGCCTGTTTGATGGCTTGATGCAAAATGGGGATGTGACACAGCATCATCTGCCCACAAGCTACGTCATCCCCCCTACTGGGCTGGGAACATCTGCCGACCCGATGCAAAGTGTGCTGGCCCAAGCGCGCGCGATTGAGCAAGGCGATCCAGACATCCTGTGCATCAATGTGATGGGGGGCTATGCCTACGCCGATATTGCCGATTGTGGGTTCAGCATGAATATCTGCACGCGCGGCGATGCAGATGTGGCGCGGGGGTATCTGGATGAGTTGCTGTTAGTGCTTGAAAACAATCTATCTGGTGCTTACCCCTCCGAGGCGACACTGGATGCCGTATTGTTACAGGTAGACCAAAAATCGCGCCCCTTGGGGCCTGTGTTGCTGATTGAACCGGCGGACAATATCGGTGGCGGGACACCGGGTGACGGGACCGGAATACTTGCGCCGCTGTTGGCAACAGGACGTAAAAATATTGTTGCCGTTATCAATGACCCAGAGGCGGTTGCGATTTGCCATGCCGCAGGTCTTGGGGCCAACATTGATTTGAAAATCGGGGCGAAAACCGACAAGTTTCATGGCGAGCCAGTACGCATTTTGGCATCTGTCAAAAATATTTCCGACGGTAAATTTGAGCTGGAAAACAAGCAGTCCCATTTGGCCTCAATGATGGGTATTTATATTAATATGGGGCCGTGCGCGGTGATTGAAAATCAACATGCGTTGATATTGTTAACAAGTCGAAAAATCGCGCCCATGGATTTGGGCCAACTGCATTCCCAAGGTATTCGTCCAGAAGATGCGGATTTTGTGATCGTTAAGGCGGCGGTTTCCCACAAAGATGCCTACGACCCGATTGCAGGGGCAAGTTATTACGTGGATAGCACCGGTTTGTGCACGAGCAATTTGACGACGCTCCCCTATAAAAAGCTGCGCGGAAAACAGATTTCTGCGCAGTGATTATACTCAGATTTTGTTGTCGGCCAATAATTCCGCGTCGAGCTTGGCTTGATAGGCTTCTTTTGCGGCATGGTCCGTTCGGGCACTTTTGGCAAAGTAGATAAAGCCGAGCGCGCGACGTGAACGGGTTTGTGAGCGATTGGCCCCGGCCCAATGGATGGTTTTAGAATCGTGCATCAACAAAGTACCCTGTGGACAGGGGAATTTTTCAGTATTTGCCTTGTCCTCATCCGTACCAAAATCGGTCATGCCCTGCGAAAATCCCAAAACACCTGATCGGGCATGTGGGCGAAACTCTGTCTGTTTGTGCGAGCCACGAACATAATGTAGGCAACCGTTTTCTTCATCCACATCCTCAAGCGCCAACCATCCGGTTACGGCCTTGGATGGGGTAAGGTGGAAAAAATAGCCGTCCTGATGGGCTGGGGTGGCCTTGCCGATGCCAGGGGGTTTATTGAAAAACTCCATATTTACCGGTTTGACATCTTCGCCAAGAACCTCCGCCGCCAGATCGCGGATTGGGCTGTTTTCAGTC
>JAJRRG010000276.1 GCA_024279675.1 Alphaproteobacteria bacterium | reverse complement strand
GCGTTCAAAGATTTTCCAGGCGATTGGGCGGGCATCGGGGCGTAAAAGCCGCAAATCGGCTGATTTTTGTGCGTTCTTTGTTTGCATTAACTTTTCGATAACCATGATTTGTGCATTGTAGTGCAAATTGATTTGGAAATGATGGTCGGGTGTAACCTGACAATTGGAAATTATGAGTATTGTTGAGAATATTGACGTAGATATCAAGGTTGAATTAGGTGCCACGATGATGCCAATTCATCATGTTTTACGTTTAGGACGTGGGGCAGTGATTGAATTGGATGCTGGTGAAGACGATCCTATGAAAATATTTGGCAATAATAAGCTGATTGCTGTTGGGGAAATCAGAATTGTTGACGGTCGATTGTCAATTGAGGTTACTCAAAAAACCTCCGAGGTCGTTTAGAAACATATTTGTAAAACTGTTTAATTATCTCCTTGAGATGCGGCGTTTGATTTGTTAGATGCTAATTCGCTTCTTTTAATGGGAAGTGTTTTCGTGAAATGACGTGCGGTCGTGGCGGAATGGTAGACGCGCAGCGTTGAGGTCGCTGTGGGGTAAAACCCGTGGAAGTTCGAGTCTTCTCGACCGCACCATTTTTGTATCTCGCGCTAATTCGCTTCGCTCATGCTCCGATGGGGCGCCGGACGACCGGCGGCTCGCGTTGAAGCTCGCATGGGTGTTTAAGGTTTTTCCCTTGACCGTGTCACTCATTGAGTGTGTCATACTAAGTGTGAATATATGACCCTCACCACAGTTTGCTTAGCACCAACCTCACGCCGGCAAGCCAAGAGGTTGGGCTACCCGACCTTTCCCTGATGAAGGGGCACATCTCTTTTTGACTTAGAACCCCATTTAGTGCTGAGGCTATCCTAGTTTTTGCGGAGGAGAAAAGCGCAGCGAAAGGCAGGACATGCCGCCATCCAGTTTTGCAGCTTCGCTATTGCCGATTTTTTGAATGTCATAACCTGCTTCTAAGAGGATTTCTTCGGTTTTTATGAAACCATCCGGCATGAGCACCAAATCATTGAAACGAATCGAATTGGCACAAGCTTCCTCACCATCAGCTGTATGAATGATCCGGTATCCTTTGAAACATCCAGAATCTGCCAAGCGTTTGGTGGACAGGATGGTTTCTTCGTCCAAAAGTGAGCAGTCGGTTTTAAAATGCAACACACCTTTTGGAATTTGTACCTCGCGAACCGAATAGTTCCAGCGCGATACTATTGCCCGCAATTCCTCGATACCAGATGAATTTGTGCGCGATGACGTACCAATCAGAATTTCGCGTTCAGTGACCAATATATCGCCACCTTCAATGGTTCCTGGCCCTTCAATCGTGGCGACTTCATCATAGATTTTTGCCAGCGTGGTCGCCATGATACCAGCTTCGCCAAAACGGCTTGGCGTACCCGGGCGCATGGTAATGGCAACTTCTGGCAAGCATAATGCCGCGTCTTCCACAAATACCGAATCAGGGAATTCTTCCAATGGCACTAAGGTTGTAACCTCGGCACCCGTGGATTTTAACACCGCAACATAGTGCGCATGGTGCTCTAGCAATCTTTCAAGGCTGGGGGTGCCGGTGTCTTGTGCCCGAAGCCCGTTGGTAATGCTCGCACCTGGTTTTCGCGTAATTGCGTGGGTGAAGGTGTAGGAGTGTTTGCTCATTTGTCTGTCCTTCAAAAAATGGGTGCCCAGCAACTGCGTCACAGATGTTTAGGGTCTAGACCCTAGCTTGCCTGATCTTATACAGCTTGTGCTTCGTATCCAGCTTCTTTGATTGCGATAAGAAGCGCATCATTTGCTAGACTGCTTTGAACGCTCACGGTGCGGTCGGTGAGATCACAGGAAATTTCTGCGGTTGGGTCGGCGGCTTTGATTTCTTTTTCAATGGCTGAGGTGCAATGGCCGCAACTCATTTCGGGTACGTTAAATTTATTCATGGGATTCTCCTGTGGTATCTGGTGTTGTTTTTTAATCTTAAGCCTTCCCGCTACGGAAAGGTCAAGGCGAATAAGCTTTTGCGTCTCGTTTTGTTGAAAAATTTCGCTGTGCCAATAAACGCAATAGTACACGCGAATGAAATATCAGGCAGAGGCTTGACCTTCTAGTTGGTGGAGGCTTTATCTATGTGAATAGCATTAATAAGGGTGTCATCAATGATTGCGACTAAAGACTTAAAATTATCCATTGAAGGCATGTCGTGTGCATCATGCGTAGGGCGTGTCGAAAAGGCAATTAATGGTTTGGATGTGGTGGAGGATGCCACCATAAACCTTGCCTCTGAAACTGCGGTTGTTCGCTTTACCGGGGACGTTGATACCCAGATTGTGGTTGATACTTTGGCAGAAGCTGGATACCCGGCACGCACATTATCCGCTGTTTTTCAAATTGAAGCGATGACGTGTGCCTCGTGTGTGGGGCGGGTGGACAAGGCTCTTTCTGCCATCGTGGGGGTGTTGGACGTAAATGTGAATCTTGCATCCGAAACGGCAAGTGTCACTTATCTTGATGGACAGGTGAGCATTAGCGATCTGTTGCGGGTTGCCCGCGAGGCTGGTTATCCGGCAAAATTGCGCGATGCCGATGCGACCGTTGACATGGGGGCGCGTAAAGAAGTGGAAGCGCGTGACCTTGCGCGGCGCACATCGCTGGCGGCAATATTGGCCTTGCCGGTGTTCGTTCTGGAAATGGGAGGGCATGCGGTTCCGCTGATTCATGAATGGATTGGCGCAACAATCGGCTTTCAGTTGAGTTGGATTGTCCAATTTGTGCTCACAACAATCGTGCTGGCGGGGCCGGGGCGTGGATTTTACTTGAAGGGTTTCCCGGCTTTGTTTCGTGGGGCACCGGATATGAATTCCCTTGTGGCTGTGGGGACATCAGCGGCTTATGTATTTTCCATTGTTGCGACATTTTTACCTTTCCTACTGCCTGATGGAACGCGTGCCGTTTATTATGAGGCGGCGGCGGTCGTGGTGGTGCTGATACTTTTAGGTCGCTTTCTTGAGGCACGGGCCAAGGGGCGCACGGGGGAAGCTATTCGCAAATTGTTAGGTCTGCAGGCGAAAACTGCCCATGTGGTGCGCGGTGATGATATTGTTGAAATTGACGTTGATCAGATTATTGTGGGGGACATTCTTGCTGTTCGTCCTGGGGAGCGTCTTGCGGTGGACGGGGAGGTGACCCAAGGTCACTCTTATGTGGACGAAAGCATGATCACCGGCGAGCCTGTTCCGGTCGCAAAAATTGAAGGGGCTTCTGTCACGGGCGGAACGGTGAACGGAACGGGGGCTTTTCGTTTTGCCGCAACACGAATTGGGGCGGATACAACCTTAGCACAAATTATCCGCATGGTTGAGGAGGCGCAAGGCACAAAACTGCCCATTCAGGGGCTGGTGGATCGTATTACGCTTTGGTTTGTTCCCGCTGTGATGGGGCTTGCTGCATTGACCATATTGATCTGGTTAATATTTGGGCCAGACCCGGCATTGACCTATGCCCTTATCGCGGGTGTTTCGGTGCTTATTATTGCGTGTCCCTGTGCCATGGGCCTCGCTACACCCACCTCAATTATGGTGGGGACGGGCCGGGCGGCAGAAATGGGTGTGTTGTTCCGCAAAGGGGATGCATTGCAAGCTTTGCAGGGCGTGAAAATTGTTGCCTTCGATAAAACCGGGACGTTGACTGAAGGGCGACCTGAATTGACTGACGTAAATCTCGCCCAAGGATTTGATCGGAACGAATTGTTGGCTCTTGTGGCGGCGGTTGAGATGAATTCGGAACATCCGATTGCCGAGGCAATCGTGCGGGCTGCCAAGAATGAGAATATTGATTTGCCGGAAATTGAAGAGTTTGCTTCTATCACCGGCTATGGGGTTCAAGCCCTTGTAAGTGGAAAAATGGTTTTGGTTGGTGCGGATCGGTTTCTGGTTCGTGAGGGGGTTGAGCTAGAGGGATTGGACCAGATCGCTGTTGAGTTCGGGGCCAAGGGAAAAACCCCGTTATACGTTGCAATTGATGGTAAGATTGCCGCCATTATCGCCGTATCTGACCCTGTAAAATCCGACGCAAAAGCAGTTGTTTCAGCTCTGCATGATTTGGGACTACAGGTAGCCATGCTCACCGGGGATAATCAACGAACTGCAGATTCTATCGCTCAGGATATGGGGATTGATTATGTGGTGGCGGAATTGTTGCCGGATGGAAAAGTGGCCGCTCTTAAGGAACTTGCACAAGGGGGCGAAAAGATAGCCTTTGTTGGCGATGGTATCAATGATGCACCAGCGTTGGCCCATGCGGATGTGGGCATTGCCATTGGCACGGGGACTGATGTTGCCATCGAGGCCGCGGATGTCGTGTTAATGTCCGGTGATTTGCGTGGCGTGATCAATGCGTTTGATGTTTCCATGCGCACAATGCGCAATATACAGCAAAATCTGTTTTGGGCTTTTGCCTATAATACCGCGCTAATACCCATAGCTGCCGGGGCCTTATACCCTGCGTTTGGGATATTGTTGTCGCCAGTACTTGCGGGGGGGGCCATGGCATTGTCCAGTGTTTTTGTCCTGAGCAACGCATTGCGTTTACGCATGATTCGTCCAAAAGTTCCCGATCATACGCCTATGAGGGCCCCGGCTGCACAAACGCTTAAAATGGAGGTTGCATGAGCTTGAAAATGACAAAAAGTGAACAAGACCAGCTTGACTTAATACCAAGCGAGCAACTTATTCAAATAGCCTCAAATATCGGGTTTTCACCGGATGAACTGAATGAATTGCGTCAGATATATTGTTTTGCGATGGATGGCAGGAATGAATTTTGTGCGTCAAGTTTAGGGCCGAGACAAATTAAGCAAAAGAATGCTGGAAAGGAAGCCGCATGAACATTGGATTAGCATCAACACATTCAGATCTCCCGGCAAAAACTATCCGTTATTATGAGGATATTGATCTGATTAAGCCGGCACGTAACGCCAATGGCTATCGCAATTATTCGCAAAGCGACGTGCATAAATTACAGTTTATCCAACGGTCGCGCAGTCTGGGGTTTTCAGTTGAGGAATGCCGTCAGCTATTGGCCCTATATGAGGACAAATCGCGTGCCAGTGCCGATGTTAAAGAAATGGCAAAAAGCAAACTTAAAGAAGTTGAACGCAAGCTGAGTGAACTGCATCAATTGCAGGAAACCCTGTCTCATCTTGTGGATAACTGTAACGGGGACAATCGCCCAGACTGCCCCATATTAGCCAACCTCTCCAAGGGAGTTTAATCATGAATCGCAAATGGATAATGCTTATTGCCTTGATTGCACTTGGGGCGGGGGCTTATTATTGGCAAGTTTCTGGCAATCAACCTGCCCAAGCCGCTAGGGGTGCAGCTCTAGTTGCAGTGGTTGTACCTGAATTATCGGCTGCTGAACAAATTGGCAAAACAACATATGATGCAAATTGCGCTTCCTGTCATGGTGCGAATGGCGCCGGGCAAGATGGGGTCGCTCCTCCATTTGTTCATCGTGTATATGAACCTAATCATCATGGGGATGGGGCGTTTTATTCTGCGGCGCAAAATGGGGTGCGAGCCCATCATTGGTCATTTGGTGATATGCCGCCGGTTGCAGGAATAACCCAAGACGAGGTCGCGCAGATTTTGACTTACGTTCGTGCCCTTCAGCGGGCGAACGGAATTGAATGATGCATGAAAATCGCAAGCACGTTTGTTTTTATGAAAATGCGCGCGCAAGTTTGGCGGTTACATCATAGATGTTGAATAAATGTATCCATTTGTTGGCGGTATTCTCATTCATCTTGATGGGTACCCAGTTTGTCCATGCGCACGAAATCTCCTCGGAGGCCGCGCATGTGCATATATCTGGTGATTTGTCCGTGTCAGATCATGGGCATGGGCATATGAATATGGCATTTTCTGAAGAAGAAACCTATGGGAGCGAGGTTCATTGCGGTGCACATCTGTTAATGTTTACCAATGCGCCATGGGGGCAATTCATGCGAGTTGCGGGGGATTATGTGCCAGGCACTTCTTATCATGAAAAGATATTTATGGGGGCATTCGAGTTACCTCCTCCACGAGCCTAAAACTAACTAAATCAATAGGGCTGATAATTATCAGCAACACATTTTGTTAGAATAAGGCATAAATTACATGAATATGACAGTTAAAGCCTGGCTTGTTGCCGGCACATTTGTTGGCGCCAGTGCGCTAGGCGTTTTTGCACATGCGGGTGCGACCGGAATAGTAAAAGAGCGCATGGATGATATGACATCTATGGCGCAGTCAGTTAAATCAATTTCCGATATGTTCAGGGCCGGCGCCTATGATGCGGCTATAATTATTACGGGCGCGCAGAACATGCAGGCCCATGCGGGGCAAAGGCTTATTGGCTTGTTTCCAGAAGGTAGCAATAGTGCTGCCTCAAAGGCAAAAGATGCAATTTGGTCGGACTGGCATGCCTTTAGCGCATTGGCAAATGAATTGTCGTTGCTGTCCATCGCGTTGGATGGGGTTGCTAGTCAACCTGCAACCGAAAATAGCAGTGCAGACAACGGTATGGGAACCAGTAGCTCGGATATGGGCATGGGCGCGAGTGTTAATGTAACAGACCCTGCGGCATTGGCACAAATGTCCGCTGAACAAGTGTTCGGTCTGGCTACCAAAACGTGCTCTACCTGTCATACCCAGTTTCGTGTGGAAAAATAGTCCGCATGAAATTTACAAAAGGTTTGGCGATTTCTGTTCTCGCAGTGGCGAGCATAGGTGTCGCCGCAATTTGGTTTGCCCCGGTTGGGCAAGCCTCCACTGCACCATTTGATAGTTTGGCGGGCGATATCGCACGAGGGGTCTATCTCGCGCGTGCCTCAGGGTGCATTGCGTGCCATACGGATGTGAAAAATGGCGGTCAACCTCTTGCCGGTGGACCTCCATTGGTTTCCGGGTTCGGCACATTTGTTGCTCCCAATTTAACAACGGACCTTGAAGAGGGAATTGGGGGCTGGACACTAGAACAGTTTGATGTGGCCGTGCGTCAAGGGGTGGCCCCGGATGGTTCGCCCTATTATCCAGCTTTTCCGTTTGCTTTTTACGCCAAGCTTTCGGATCAGGATATTGTTGATTTGTGGGCGGCGTTTCAAACCGTGCCAGCCGTTAATCAGCCTGCACCAGAGCATGGTTTGAACTTTCCGTTTAACCAACGTCAGGGGCTAAAATTTTGGCGCGTGGCGTTTTTGGAGCTTGCAGAGTTCACACCGGACATTGGCAAGTCTGAGGCATGGAATCGGGGTAAATTTCTGGTCACCGGCCCGGCCCATTGTGGGGCCTGTCATACGCCGCGAAACATATTTGGCGCACGACAAAGCAATCAGTATCTAGCTGGTGCGGATGGATTGCCCGGTGAGGACAAGGCACCCGCTATCACGGCGGCCGCCCTGTTGGAGGCGGGTTGGAAAAGTGATGATTTGGCCTACGCGTTGAAGTCTGGAATTTTGCCGGATGGTGATGTGTTTGGGGGCACCATGGCTGAAGCTGTTCGTGATGGGCTGGCATTTCTCACGCCCGAAGACAGGCAAGCTATTGTGACCTATCTTATGGACGAGTAGTAGCAATCAGCCCGAGGGACAGAACTCTGCCCCTCGGGCTTTTGCAAGTTTTTAAGGTCTAGACACTAGTCAATTCCCCAGCCGCTGACGGCTTTGACTTCTAAGAAATCATCCAGCCCCCACACGCCGCCTTCGCGGCCACTGCCAGACTGTTTGTAACCACCAAAGGGGGCATGATCACCGCGGAATGTGCCGTTCATTTCCACCATCCCAGCCCTTAGTTTGCGGGCGACACGGGCCGCTTTTGCCTTGTCTTGGGTCTGCACATAGTCGGTGAGGCCATAAACCGTATCGTTGGAGATTTGCACGGCGTCTTCTTCGCTATCAAAGGGAAGGATGCACAGAACCGGGCCGAAAATTTCCTCCCGTGCAATGCGCATATCATTGTTCACATCAGCAAACACCGTGGGGCGAATGAAATAACCCCGGTTCATACCCTCAGGGCGGCCCAGACCGCCCGCAACGAGCCGCGCGCCTTCGTTGATACCAACTTCAATCATGGTCTGAATCTTATCATATTGCACTTCAGAAACCACCGGCCCCATATGGGAGCCGGATTTGTCAGAGGGACCAACTTTGATAGTATCTGCAACCTGTGCCGCTATTTCAACTGCGTTATCGTAGAATTCGCGTTGAACGAGCATGCGTGTGGGGGCGTTGCAGGATTGCCCGGTATTGTTCATGCAGTGCCGGACACCTCGTTCCACCGCGTTTTCGTCGGCATCAGCAAAGATTATGTTGGCACCTTTGCCCCCGAGTTCCAGCGCAACGCGTTTGATGGTATTGGCTGCATTCTGCGAAATTAAAATTCCTGCTCGGGTCGAGCCGGTAAACGAAATCATGTCCACGTCTTTATGGCCGGACAATTGAGTGCCAACGCCGGGGCCGTCTCCATTAATCATATTAAATACGCCGGGGGGGAAGCCCGCTTCGTGCATCATTTCAGCGAACAAATAGGCGGAAAGGGGGGCGATTTCTGAGGGTTTCAAAACCATAGTGCATCCGGCGGCAAGGGCTGGTGCTACTTTCAACGCGATCTGGTTTAGGGGCCAGTTCCATGGGGTAATTAGACCTACGACGCCGATGGGTTCCATCAAAATCCGGTCGTTTGGTGCGTGCTCACCCAGCATTCGATCAAAGTTAAAATTCTTCAATGTGTGGATGGCATCGGCCAAATGTTCTGTGCCACACCCTGCTTGGGCACCATTTGCCATATCAATGGGGGCACCCATTTCAAGGGATATGGCGGCACCCATTTCTTTTCGACGTGCCTCATATATGGTCGCCAGCTTTTCCAATAGTGCGATACGCGTTTCTTTTGTGGTGTTCATCCAAGGCTCAAACGCCGCGCGTGCGGCGGCAACGGCCTTATCCGTATCTACTTGCCCGCCAAGGGATATGACGGCGCAGACCTCTTCGTTGGAGGGATTGATAACATCCAAATCGTTGGCAATTTCTGGGGAGGTCCAGGCCCCATTGATGTAGAATTCTCGTTTATTGAGCATGGAATTTCCTTGATAAAAGCATTTGATGCTTGTCTTGTGAGTGATTTTGTTTTTTGTTTTCAGACAAAATGACAGGAAGCGCTATTCGGTTCAAGACAGTTTTGTTCAATTGGAACGAATTTGTTACGTTTTTCGATATCGCACATATGTTTAAGGAATTAATCGCCATGAGCCAATGGATGTGGTGGTTGCACTCCATCAAATATTGGGCCGCAAAGAGGGCTCCCCAGTTATACGAGGGGTAAAATAACGCGGAATAGAGCACCCTGTTTATTGTCTTCAACCAGCTCCAGTGATCCGTTCATTTTAGCTAGAATTTGCCGGGAAATGGCTAGGCCAAGACCAGAGCCGGATTGGGCCGTGTCTGGGTTGCGCGCGCCGCGCCAAAATTTGTTGAAAATCGTTTTACTGTCTGCGGTGGATATACCGGGGCCATTGTCCTTAAAATCAATGGTCAGGTAATTGCCGCGTTTTTTATCGCGGTGAATTTTACTGGTGATGGAAACCTTCGGATTTGCCGCATCATTGTATTTTGCTGCATTGGAAATCAGGTTAATAAACACCTGACACACGCGGTCAAAATTGGCGTTGATTTGAACGTTTCGCGCATGTGCACCCAGTTTTACCGCGACATTATGCTGGTTAGTGATGGGGGTGCAAACCTGCATGGCGCGGGCAATGGCCCCGTTTGGATCCATGGGGCCATTGGCCCAAAGTTTTTCCCCGCGCTCTAGAGCATTTAAGTCAAGGATTTCATCCAAAAGCCCGGTCAGGCGCATGCTTTCTTCGTGGATGGTTGTGATAAATTGCTGGCGTTTTTGCGGTGTTAATTCGTCATGGTTCAATAGTATTTCAGCAAATGAGCGAACAGCGGTCATGGGGGTGCGCACTTCGTGGCTGACTTGGGAGAGGAATTCATCTTTTTGTTGATCGAGCTGACGTAGCATAACGTTGGCACTTTTAAGCTGTACGGTTGTGGATTGCAGCTCTTTGGTTGTGGTTTCAAGGCGTTGGGAATATTCCAAAATCTGTTGGGTTTCATCGGCCATTTGCATGACTTCCTCAAGGGTCACGGTTTCCCCAGAGATGACTTGGCCCAGTAGCACATGGGCTGAGGCCGCGCCGATGGAGCCCGCGAGTTCCTTTTCCAGATTTGTGATAAACTGTGGCGTTGCTTCCCCTGATTTTCCGCTGATGCCAGTTGATTTGAGTTTGGCGAACAGGCGCGTGGCATGATCTTTACCAAGCACGCGCTGGGTCATGGCCAAAAGATCATTCATGGGGGTTGAGGCGCGGGCAAAGCTGCTTTGCGCCCCTTGATTTAAGCTGGTTTGTTTGAATACATCAACAAATTTTGTCGCCTGTAATCGGCCTACCGCATTGTTCTCACTGAGCAATGAAAAGATGATAAGTGCGATAGAATTACCCAACAAACTCCAAAAAACCGAATGAACAAGTGGATCCATTGAGGCGAGGCCAAACAGGGATTGGGGACGCAAAAAACCAATATTCCATGGGCCTGTTGCTACAAGCTGGGCAATCATTTCGCTTGAAGTTGCAAAGCTGGGGAGGAAACTGGAATAGGCCCAGATGAGGGAGCCTGTAAGCAGCCCTGCCAGTGCGCCATTCACTGTGGCATCGCGCCAATAGAGGGCGGCAAGGATTGCGGGTAGGAACTGCGCCACCCCGGCAAACGAAATTAATCCAATGGATGCAAGGGCGCCGGAACCTGATGTGAGCCAGAAGTAGATAAATCCCAGTGCTAAAATGGCGGCGATGCTGGCGCGACGACTGGTTAACAGCAGTCGGGTCATGCCATCCCCTTCCTTAAGGCCAAAAAGCTGCGGCGAACGCAACGCCATTGGCACAACAATGTGGTTGGAAATCATGAGTGAGAGCGCAATCGACGCGATAATAATCATCGATGTTGCGCTGGAGAATCCGCCAATAAAGGCAAAAAGGGCTAATCCATCTTGACCGTGGGTGAGGGGAAGTGTGAGCACAAACATATCTGGGTCAGCTC
>JAJRRG010000030.1 GCA_024279675.1 Alphaproteobacteria bacterium | reverse complement strand
GTTGCTTTTCAGCGCGGGTTAACTCATCAAACCGGCCCTGCAATTGATCTCGAATGGAATCTGTCATGGGAGTAATTTACACACTTATGCCGCTAGCGAATACCAAGAATAACGAAATTTATGTGAAATTAATTTGACAGGACGGTCATTTGTGAACAATATTTTACACATGAGTGCTCCCGTTGTCGCAAAAACCTCCACACCTGTGCTCCCCCTTTTGGGGAAGAATGAGGTGGCGTGCGAGATTTTGCAGAATGGCGGGCAGGCAAATATTGTAATCGTCTGCGAGCACGCTTCTAATTATATCCCTCAATATTTCAATGGATTAGGTCTTGGCGAGAATGTTCAATCCAGCCATATCGCGTGGGATCCCGGGGCAAAAAATCTCGCCATCGCTATCAGTTCTGCGTTTGATGCTCCGTTGGTTTGTTCAAAAATCTCAAGGCTGGTTTACGATTGCAATCGCCCTATTGATGCGCCCTCTGCAATGCCTTCACACAGTGAAATATTCGATGTGCCGGGAAATGTTGATGTTTCACCTGATGAAGTCCAAGCGCGAATCGAGAAGATTTACAACCCGTTTACCCGCATGCTTAGTGGTGTCATCGGAGCAAAAAACAAACCTGCCATTGTTACTATTCATAGTTTCACGCCGATTTACCACGGGGAGAAACGTGACGTTGAAATTGGCATTTTGCATGGGGACGATAGCCGATTGGCCGATGCTATGCTGTCCCACGCCCCACAATTTGGTGGTTTCGCCATTGAACGCAACCAACCCTATGGCCCTGCGGATGGGGTCGATCATACCATCAAGATGCATGGACAAAACAATGGCCTACTCAATGTCATGATTGAAGTACGTAATGATTTACTGGTCGATAGTGCCGGCGTCGCACGGGCAGCAAACACACTTGCAAGTATGATCAAGCTGGCTTTGGCTGACCTGGCACCACCACATTCCGAGGGCGCATAGGCATGCTGACCCTTGTACGCACATATGTAAAATTTGTGGATGGCATGAACCGATTTATTGGTCGTATTGCCATGCTGCTTATTTTTGTGATGATGGCCATTCTTATGTATTCCGTGATTTCCAAGAACTTCTTTGAGCCCTCACTGATGACGCTGGAAATCGCTCAATTTACCATGGTGGCGTATTTCCTTCTGGGTGGCCCCTACTCCATGCAAATGGGCGATCATGTGCGCATGGATTTGCTCTATGGGGGTTGGTCGGACATGACCAAGGCCGCCGTTGATTCCGTAATGGTGATCTTCCTGTTCGTTTATTTGGGCGTTCTTTTATACGGCGCGCTTGGCTCCACCGCCTATTCCCTTGGTTTTTTTGGTTCAAACCCGTTTGAATTTTGGGGTGATTTTTTTGGTGGATTTCTGACCGGCGGGCCGGCGGGGGCAGCTGAACATATTGGCTTTCTAGAACGCACGCCCACGGCGTGGCGTCCCTATATGTGGCCCATCAAATCCATCATGACTATCGGCATATTCTTGATGTTGTTACAGGCGATTGCTGTTTGGTTCCGCGATATTGCAAAACTCAGGGGAGTTGAACTGTAAATGAGTTACGAAGTTATTGCCCTGTTGATGTTTGCATCCATGATGATGATGCTGATGACCGGCCAACGGGTATTTGGCGCGATTGGTGCCGTTGCGGCCATCGCATCTCTCACCCTTTGGGGGGGTGGCGGCTCCGAAATTTCTTTCGGCGCGGCGATGAAACTGATGAAGTGGTTTCCGCTGCTCACTTTGCCGCTATTTATATATATGGGCTATATTTTGGCGGAAAGCGGCATCGCCAATGATCTTTATAAAATGTTCCACGTTTGGTTTGGTGGCCTTAAGGGTGGCTTAGCTATCGGCACCATTGTGTTGATGGTTGTAATTTCAGCCATGAACGGCCTTAGCGTTGCCGGGATGGCCATTGGGACGACGATAGCCCTGCCCGAATTGTTAAAGCGGGGGTACGATAAAATTATGGTAACCGGGGTGATACAGGCGGGGAGTTCGCTTGGTATTTTGGTGCCACCATCCGTGGTTTTGGTCCTGTATGGCATGATTGCGCGCCAACCCGTGGGGCAGCTTTGGCTTGCCGGAGCGCTTCCCGGGCTGATGATGGCATCATTGTTCATTGTCTATATCGTAGTGCGCTGTCAGGCTCAGCCAGAACTTGGCCCTCCCCTATCCGCCGAAGAGCGCGACATTCCCATGGCGGAAAAGATGAAACTTTTGCGCGCCGGGCTGTTGCCGCTTTTTATCTTTGTTATGATGACCGGTTTGTTTTTGCTTGGCATAACATCATTGGTGGAAAGCTCCGCCGTTGGCGCGATTTCAGCAACGTTTGCGGCATTGGTTAAGGGTCGCCTGAATTATCAGGTGATGGAAGACACCGTGCGCAAGACGCTTGGTATTTCGTGCATGTTCATGTGGATCATCCTAGCGGCCCTCGCCTTTGGCGCGGTGTTTGATGGTCTTGGCGCAGTGAAAGCCATTGAAGGGTTTTTTATCGGCCAGCTTAATCTTGGCCCTTGGGAAGTGCTGATAATCATGCAGCTTTCATTCCTGCTGATGGGTACGTTTTTAGATGACACAGCCATGTTGGTGATTGTTGCGCCATTGTATATTCCGCTGGTTAAAGTTCTGGGCTTTGACCTCATCTGGTATGGTGTCCTTTATACGATCACATCACAAATTGCCTATATGACCCCGCCATTTGGCTATAATTTATTCTTGATGCGTGCCATGGCCCCGCCGGAAATATCGCTCAAGGATATTTACGTGTCGATCATCCCGTTTGTTGGGGTGATGTTGTTGGCGCTCACGCTGGTAATGGTGTTCCCGCAAATTGCACTTTGGCTACCAAGTTTGGTTTACGGCCAATAATGCTTTCAAGTTTTACTAGACTAAAATGACTAACAACAAGGAGGACTAAAAATGACTAACAGACGTAGTTTCCTGAAAAAAGCCGGTGTCGCCGGCGCAGCAACGGGCGCAGCCGCACTTTCGGCTCCTGCGGTTCATGCACAATCGATGATCAAGTGGCGGATGCAGACCTAT
>JAJRRG010000029.1 GCA_024279675.1 Alphaproteobacteria bacterium | reverse complement strand
TGCCAGCAAATCCCGATGCGCCCCTACCGGCGCATAAATGCGGCAACGTGTACCATTCTCCTGCATCACAATGTCATGCAGGTTTTCGCCCATGCCGTGCAAACGTTGGAACTCGAAATCTCGATCAGTTCCAGCCATCTGTAAAATCGCGGCCACCGTGTGCGCGTTATGGGTTGCAAATTGCGGGTAAATTCGATCGCGCATATCCAACAGTTTCTTGGCGTTAGCGATGTAGGAAACATCGGTTGCGGCCTTTCGTGTGAATACTGGAAAACCCTTTAGGCCCAAAACTTGCGCACGTTTAATCTCTGTGTCCCAATAGGCACCCTTAACCAATCGCACCATAATCTGGCGATCCAATCGTGTCGCCAATTGATACACCCAATCCAACACGGGGGCCGCATTCAGCCCATAGGCCTGAACTACTATGCCAAATCCGTCCCAGTTTTTCAAAGCCGGATCGTTCAATACCGCCTCGATTACCTCAAGGGATAATGCTAGCCGATCCGCTTCCTCGGCATCAATATTAAACCCCATCCCCGCCGTTTTGGCGAGCAAGGCTAGTGCGCGCACCCGCGGGACAAGTTCGTCCATGACCCGATCACGATTGGGCATTTCATAGCGCGGATGCAAAGCGGAAAGCTTTACCGATATACCGGGATTTTCACGAATATCGTCATGGGTACAGGCCTCAGCAATGGCGCTAATGGCCGCAGAATAGGAAAGATGATAACGTTTCGCGTCGGCTTCTGTCGTGGCCGCCTCCCCCAGCATATCATAGGAATAGGTAAAACCTTGAGCTTCATAGGTTTGTGCATTGCCCAAGGCATCGCCGATGCTTTGTCCCAACACGAATTGATGCCCCATTTCGCGCATGGCGGCGGCTACAGCGGTGCGGATTACTGGCTCGCCCAAACGCCGCGTGACCGCCCTTAGGGTGCCAACCAAACCGGTTTCGCCGTCCTCAAGAACTTTGCCGGTGAGCATCAATCCCCAGGTTGAAGCGTTCACCAAAGCGGATGTGGAATGACCTAAATGCTTGCGCCAATCCGAAGCGGCGATTTTATCCTCAATCAGCGCATCAATCGTTGTGTTATCTGGCACACGAAGCAGGGCTTCTGCCAAACACATCAACGCCACACCCTCACTCGATGAAAGGCCATATTCAGCCAAAAATGACTCCATCAAGCCGGGGCGAGCGGAAGAACGAATTTGTTCGACCAATTTTGCCGCACTTAACGTTATATTTTTGCGGTCTTTTTCACTAAGGTCCACACCCTCAAGCAGTTGGCGCAAAACAGCACCTTCGTCAGGTAGCGAGTCGTGCTTATAGCGGTTGTTTTGCGTTGCACTTGACATTGAGACCTCCAAAGTTGGAAGAATTATATCAAATTTTGCCTAGATATTTTCTCTTAACAATCTAATTCCAGACCCTTATTCACTAAATTTCACTCCGTTTTTAGAGAAGTTACACTTATTGAATAGACTTTATGGGGCATTGGCGAATAATCAACGGAACATTTGTAAAGAATAAATGCTACACAACACCCTTCACCCAACGGGCGCACAACGACCAGTTAAAAGGTTGATTTCGCACTAAGCACGCAAAAATATGTTCTGGAACAACCTCGTCTAAATTCAATTGCCAAGGTTCGAGTTGTTCCTATTTAGCCTCAGTATTAAATCCGAGATTTACATTATGTTGCCCTAAGGATGGCGCGGCAATTGACGACTTAAGTGTCTTGCCATCAATTCGGATTGGGGAACGTAAAGCATCAAGACTTACACCGGGGCTTCGGCTGATTTTTTGTTCAAAGTCCATGATTTTATACGCTTCACTATCGCGCATTTCTGCCCAATCCAAAACTTCTGAACACCAAATATCTGCAGGTTGAAGCACTGCCAACCAGTCGGCGGTCGGTTTCTTTTTAAGTCGATTTGCTAAAACAGTCTTGATCAAATCTCTTTTGTTCATCAGAGCTTTAGCATCATCATAAAACTGTTCCAGCCCAGTGACTTCCAGCAGGTCACACAAAGTTTGCAAAGAGGGGGTCATTGCGAGGGCCAAATACCCATCTTTTGTCTGGTATATACCATAGGGCGCGCTCAAATAGGCGTGAGCCCCCATCACTTCGCTGCGTGAGGGCAAACGATTTCCATCGTTTAGATGTGTCGTTAAAACCTCGAATTGAAAGTCAATCAAAGCCTCAAATAAACTGGTTTCAACGAGCGCACCGCGCCCATGTATCCCGCGTCCAACAAGGGCGGCCAGAATGCCCTGCGCCAGCGCATTTCCAGCCATCATATCTGCAACAGCCAACCCCATTGGCATGGGTGCATCGTCCTTGTTTCCTGTTAGCCATAACAATCCAGACCGGGCCTGTGCCAACAAATCTTGCCCCGGCAAATCCTTCCATGGACCATCTTCACCATAACCTGAAATTGAACCATAGATAATTTTAGGATTGATCTTCTTAACCTCATCATACCCAAGTCCATGCCGCTCTATTACTCCGGGTCGGAAATTTTGAATCATCACATCCGCGGTTTTAATTAATTCAACTATCCGGGCCTTATCATCTAAGTTGCGCAGGTCAGCTGTGATGCTTTCCTTGTTACGATTTATCGCATGAAACAGAGAATTATCACCGTCAATATCCGTATCAGAAATGTATAGGTGACGACACAAATCGCCCACATTAGGGCGCTCAACCTTGATGACCCGTGCGCCTAAATCCGCCAATTTCAAGCTACATAATGGCCCTGAAAGAAACTGGCTAAAGTCCAAAACAGTTAAGCCATTCAGAGGGCGGTTTTCTTGATCAAGCTGTTTCATAGGTGGCTCTCGCGATAGATTGCGTTAAGTTGCATCAGGGTCGCACTCACGCTGATAGAGCCCTTTAGGCAAGCGTGAATAATGCTCCCGGCTTTATCCTGAAACCCCATATATCCGTCGTATCGCGGCCGCACCCATGAGGTTTCCAGCGTGCGCCTCGTGCCCGTAAAAAAATTATGGCTAGCGGCATTACACCGCTCGTCTTGCCAGGCGACAGCATTTGCGGGTTGGCCTCCTGCATCAAAATACAGACCGGACTGACACGCCTCCCCAGCAATCCAAAAAGCGTAGTCAACGGCGATGTCTTTGTGTTTACAGGCAGCTGATACTGCAATGCCGGTCCCCCCAATCACAGTGCCATCCGGGTTATCTGAGACGATGCCCGGGGCATCGGTAAAAACCAGCGGATAGGTACAATACCCATCGCGGCTATAATTGGTATATCCATACCCAAACGGTGAATAGACAGGGCCATCGGCCACGTTACCCATCCAGTTCAGCACATCAATCGGGTCAAGTTCCAAGCATTTTGGCTCCATCAACGCGACAATTTCCCGCATAAGTTCGAGCACTTGAAGCCCCGCCGCACGATCAATAAAACTGTCAGGGTTCTTGGCAAGTTCGTAGCCAAGGTTTTTTGCCATGCCCATGAATGTCATGAGCGCATTGATCGGAATAAGGGCAAAAGCCACCTGTCCATCCTGCGCGAGTTCAACTACGCCGCCCCAGTTTTTTGGCGCAACGGTCAATCGATCGGGGCGAAAAACCGCCACTGGAGTTGCCGCATCTATGGCCAACGCCCATTGTTGTCCATCAATCTTGTAGGAGTTATGGGAGGCACCGACACTTTGGTTAGCCAGAACCGCTAGCTCGTTATCAAATCCCTGCCCATCCAACGCCAATAGTTTGCCAGTTCCCGCAACTTGGCCAACATGGGGGTGGTCAATTACCATCAAGTCAAATTCTTCAGTCATTTGCTCAATCGGACGATCAGCAAAAGCCTGTAGTGAGCGTTTTTCCCACAAAATTTCAACACCAGGATGCTGCTCGGCGTATTTTTTAGAAGTTGCAACCATCGGATCAAAACCGCGCGAATGGTTCCATGTCATACCACGCAAAGTCACTTTAGCCATCAGCAGTGACCGCCAGTTTTTGAGCAAAATTCTCCGGATCACGATAAAGCGTCGTCATGATATGCTCGCAATACAGGGCCAGTTCGCCCTCCCCTTTATATACCGAATAACTTACGCGCACCTTTCCCATACTGTCTGATTTCAACTCCTTGGCCAAGTTTTCGCGGATCGTGTAAATGGTATCGCCAATAAACACCGGTTTGATAAACCTCAACCGGTCATACCCATAGGAAAACGAATTCAAGCAATTGGTTGCCGCAAGTCCCAAACCATATGAAAACACCATTGCCCCGTCCACCAACCGCTTTCCGAAAACCCCATCTTTCTCAGCAAATTCCGCATCCGAAACATAGGGGTGGTGGTCCATGACAAGGGAGTTGAAAAGCATCGACTCCCCTTCGGAAATCGTGCGACGGATCGAGCGGATTTTGTCACCAATTGTAAAATCTTCGTAGTACCAATTCTCAGAATTCCACACCGGAATTTGGGCATGATCGTGTGGCAATCCCGGCAAGGCACGGGCATGTTTTCCAATCTCTGCCATGACTATACGTCATCCTCTACATTCTGAATTTGTTCACCCAAACCCTCAATGCTCAAGGTCACCACGTCACCTGCTTTAAGATAGCGTGGTGGTTTTTGCCCCATTCCAACACCCGGAGGTGTTCCAGTTGAGATAATGTCACCGGGATGAAGGGTGAAAAACCGGCTAAGATAGCTGATCAGATGCGCCACCCCATAAACCATGGTGGCGGTCGAGCCGTTTTGCTTGCGCTCGCCGTTCAAATCCAGCCACATTTTCAGTTTTTGTGGATCAGGAATTTCATCCGCTGTCACCAAATACGGGCCAGTTTGACCAAAATTATCACAGCCTTTTCCTTTGGACCACTGGCCTTGCATCTCCAATTGATATGCACGCTCGGATACATCGTTTATCACGCAATAACCTGCCACATGGGAAAGCGCGTCGGCCTCCTCAACATATTTTGCGGTTTTACCGATGACCACACCCAACTCGACTTCCCAATCGGTTTTTTGCGAGCCGCGCGGCACTATTATCGGGTCATTGGCGCCACAAATTGCCGAGGTCGCTTTCATGAACAAAACCGGTGCGCTTGGCACCTGCATCCCCGCTTCTGCAGCGTGATCAGAATAATTCAGACCGATACACATGAATTTTCCCGTGCCGCCAACGCATGCCCCCAATCGTGGATTTCCTCCAATCAAAGGCAGGGTGTTTAAATCTAGCGCTTTTAGGGCATCAAGGTTTGCCAGCACGTCACCTGCAATATCGCCAATTACGCCAGACAAATCGCGAAGGGCGCCATTTTTATCAATTGCACCGGGCTTTTCAGCCCCCCGCTTACCAAATCTTACAAGTTTCATAATTCACTCCTTATATGGCCCAACCGCCGTCAATTATGTGGGTTTGCCCAGTGGTAAAACCTGCCTCATCAGAGGCCAAATAAGTGGCCAATGCGGCGATTTCGTCCGACTTTCCAATGCGGCCCATGGGTTGGCGGGAGATAAAGTCCTTCATGGCTTTTTCAAAATCACCTGTGGCACGCAGACGCTCGTGCAGGGAAGGGCTATCAACTGTACCGGGGCAAATTGCGTTGCAACGGATGCCTTGGGTCACATAATCCGCTGCTACTGATTTAGTCAGGCCAATCACCGCCGCTTTTGTGGTGGTGTAGGCAAAGCGATTTGGCACACCTTTAATAGAACTGGCGACCGATGCCATGTTGATAATCGAACCTTTACCCGCCGCCAACATCCCCGGAAGTACAGCGCGAATGGTCGAGAACATCGCTTTGACGTTCAAGGAAAAAGCAAAATCCAAATCATCCTCCCTCGCCTCCAAGATTGACCCGGCATGCACAAATCCGGCGCAGTTAAATAATACATCTACCTGCCCAATATCGGCTACCAATGCATTCACTGCCGCCTTGTCGGTTACATCCAATGCGCGTACGTCCAGCCCGTCAATATCTGCGATCGGGTCAATGTTGATGTCGGTGGCAATAACCCGCGCACCTTCTTTTTGCATACGCAAGACACTGGCAAGACCAATGCCCGCCCCTGCGGCAGTAGCCAGTACGGTTTTGCCTTTTAATCGTTGCATTTTATTCTCCTTTTATCTGGTCGGCAGACAGGCCGGGCCGATAGGTTCAAAACTTTTATAAGTTAGAATAAATTCTTTATGGCCCAGTTGTTCTGAGATAGTTTTTTCTCCGGCCGCTGTGGCCAAAACCATATCGTAAATTTCATCCCCGACCTGTTGCAGATTACGTGTGCCATCGATAATAGCGCCAGCATTTATATCCATATCATCGGCCATGTTTCGATAAGTATCAGGGTTGGCGCAAATCTTGATTACTGGGCCAATCGCCGAGCCAACGACCGATCCACGGCCGGTCACGAACAGGGTTAAATGTGCACCGCTGGCCATCATTTCAACGATTTCAGCATTATCAGCGATATTTGGAAAACCAAAACGTACCTCGCCATCGGGTACAACATCCATGAGATATAGGCCACCTGTTGGGGGAATATCTCCGGGTTTTATCAGGCCAGAAATTGGACTGTCGCCGCTTTTTACATAGGCGCCGAGGGATTTTTCTTCAATCGTGGTCAAACCGCCTGTTGCGTTCCCTGCGGCAAAACTGCCGTATCCAAGGGTGTCGTAGTATCGCGCCGCCTTGGCCACTGCAGCGCGCAATTCATCCGCCAGTTCCGGGGTGACAGCACGCTAGGCCATGATATCTTCACACCCGATCAACTCGCCGGTTTCCTCAAAAATGCAGGCGGCACCATTGGCAACCAAACTATCAAAAGCTTTGCCCGCCGCTGGATTGCCAGAAATTCCGCTTGTGCCGTCGGAACCGCCGCAAATTGTGCCAATTATCAGCTCGTTGATGTCCATTGTGACGCGAGGTTGGTCGGTTAACGCTTGGATTTGACTTTCCATCCATGCGGTTCCAGCTTTTATGGTCTTGGCCGTACCGCCGGTTTTCTGGATTACCAATGTTTTTACAGGCCGCCCACTATTGGCAACAACCTGTGCCAATTGCACGCAATTGAAACTTTCACAGCCCAATGAGACTAAAAGCACCGCGCCAACATTGGGATGCGTGCATAATTTTTCCATCATATGTTGTGCATATTCATTGGGAAAACAGCCCGGAAATCCAATCAAATGGACATCATCACCACCCTTTTGGGCAATTTCGCGGGCAACAAAATGCGCGCATTCCACAAGATAACCCACCGCAGTCACGTTGCGAATGCCTTTGCGCCCATCGGCGCGCAAATATCCAGTTAGGGTACTCATTTCACCTCTTCCTCACGGTAATATGTGGCTGTATATCTGCTGGCAAGATTGCGCACATGCACATGCTCACCCGGCGCAATGTCTGTGGTGGCTCGCCCAATCACCATACCGTATTTGATGATATCATCCCCCTTGTTGATCACCTGAAACGCAACTTTATGGGCCAATGAAATGTCACTTTGCAGGACAATACCCTGTGTGTGTGTTCCCTTTGGCATAGCTCTTAAGGCCACCAAAACATTGTCATTCGGGTTAAGGTGAATAAAATTCGTCACGCGGAATCCTTCATTTTGACGAGATAAATATGCTCTGCGAAAAGAACTATTTTTTCATCCTGATTGATCACCTCTAGCGTTTCAAAGACCTGTCCCATCCCTTCACGTTTTTGATCAATTTCTTTGCGGGCAATCATTGTACGCGCGTGGATAGTATCGCCTATGTGCACAGGTCGAATAAAACGCATCCGTTCATAACCATAGGAAAACGCAACGGGGTTGATGACGTCGGCTGTCATGCCTACACCTATGGAAAACACCATTGTGCCGTGGGCAATGCGCTGGCCAAAATCCTGAGTTTTACAAAATTCAGCGTCCATATGATGGGGAAAAAAATCTCCCGTATGCCCCGCATGAACAACAAAATCCGTTTCAGTGATAGTGCGTCCAAAACTCTGCCGACTTGAGCCGATTTCATATTCTTCAAAATAGGTGGTTTGCATGTGCATGGTTTAGGGCTTCCTTGCCAGTGGTGTGGCGGGCGTTGCAGAGCTGGTGTATGCTGCCTCAACCAGCGCCATGGTGTGCCAAGCGTCCTCAACAGAAGAAATTAATTCATCGTCTTCACCTGTTGCGTATCGCTGGAGTTGCGCCATGCGATTGCCAAAACTTTCAGTGAACCAAGAACCTGATAACGGGATATTTTCCCAGCCATCACCGGTATTGATTTCTAAAATATCTGGCTCCCCCTTGGGATAATCTAGATTCACACCCATTTGCACATAGGCGGCCCCCTTTGTGCCACAAATACGGAATTCGCAGGCCTGATGTTTGCGACCAAAACTATGATTATGATTGATCGAGAGGGCGCACCGCACCCGGTCGCCATAATCAAGTATGGCCGCCGTGCGCGTGTTTGACGTTGTATCGTTGGGATGGCCCAAAGTTTTGGCATGAACCCCAAGCGGATTGCCCAAAAGTGAGCGAATAAAGTCCATATAGTGAATGGAGTGAAGCAGGATTTCGACTCGCGGTAGATCCTTCAGAAATTCCCATAATCCCCATGGGGTATCCAGCGCCAACCATGCGTCAAAATCCACCACTTCGCCAAGCAAACCTTGATCAATCGCATCCTTTAGCGCCAACATCATCGGCGCAAATCGCAATTGGAAATTTACAGCGGCTTTCAGGTTGCGCTCCCGGCAAATATTGAGGATTTCAGTTGCCCCGGCCAGATCATTTCCCATAGGTTTCTGGATAAGAACAGCGGCCCCAACGGGTAAGGTTTTGAAGATCGAGGCGTGAGCATCAGGCGGGGTCGCCAGATCAAACACAACATCGCTTTGCGCGACGGCATCATGGGCCGTCTCAAAGGCAGAAAATCCATACTTATTTGCCAAATCACGCGCTTTGGATAAGTCGGGATCATAAATGCCCCGAATAACAAAACCTGCCGCTTTATAGGCGGGGATATGAGCATCGGTCACAATTGAACCGGCACCAAAAATCACAATCGGTATTGGTTTGGCGGGGCTTGGCCAGCTTTGGTTGAGATCAATCATGGTGGAATACTTCCTCCATATTTGCCCACCATTCGCCCTCATCACGGGGGGTAAGCGGCTCTTGGCAGGGCATGCAAACTTCCCACCAACGTTGCGTTTCTTTATCGGCGGCCATCGCGGCCATGTCGGTGGCAAAGTCATCGCCCACATATTCAAAATAGCTGAACAATATATTTTCCGGTTCACGCAGGAATATGGAATAATTGGTGATGTTGCATTGGCTGATTTTGGCAAGAACTCCCGGCCACACATCAGCATGCAAGCGTTTATATTCTTGAAGTTTTTCACTCTTAAGGGCAATTATAGCGCCATAACGTTTCATGAGTGGACCTCCGTTGAAAGCCCTTCGATACGCGCCGCTTTAAGGGCGTCCATATCCCAATTAATGCCCAAGCCAGCTGTGTCGCTAGGATAAGCGCGGCCCCGTTCCATCTTCATTCCCGTTCGTGTGAGACTATCAAGCTGAGGGATATATTCCAACCATGGGGCGTTGGGAATGGCGCAGACAAGCGAGACGTGTAGCTCCATCAGAAAATGGGGGCATACGGGAACATTATATGCCTCAGCAAGATGGGCGACTTTCATCCATGGGGTAATGCCCCCAATTCGTGCCACATCGACCTGAACAATTGAAGCACCCCCAGTGACCAAATAATCCTTGAACTGGGAAAGCGAATACATGCTTTCTCCCACTGCTATGGGAACAGAAGTGTTTGCCGATAAATGACTATGCTGATGAATGTCGTCGGCGGGCATTGGCTCCTCGAACCAGGCAATGTCAAATTCCTCCAGCATCCGCGCCCGACGCTTAGCTTGAGCCAAATCAAAACTTTGATTGGCATCCACCATAATTTCATAGTTTGGCCCCACAGCTTCACGAACGGCTTTGAGACGTTTTCTATCTTGTGACAAATGTGGTTTACCAATTTTGATTTTGGAACCAGAAAACCCCTTAGCTTGAGCATCCAGTGCATCGGCCACCAATGCGTCCGTGCTGATATGCAGCCAGCCACCCTCAGTTGTGTACATCGGAACAGAACTTTTGGCCCCACCCAACATCCGAAATAAGGGCAAATTTGCGCGCTTACATCGTAAATCCCAAAGCGCAACATCAATGGCGGCTAACGCCAAGGATGAAATTGGACCAACAGTTACGGCGTGAATGGAATTGAACAAATTCTGCCAAATCCTTTCAATTTCTTCGGCCTCGCGCCCGATCAACTTTGCGATTAAATCATCGCGTAGCAATGCCATTACGGCACTGCCACCCTGTCCAATCGTATAGGTATAACCAAGGCCGGTTATACCATCGGCGTCGGTTATCCGCACAAAGGGAGTTTGTTGACTATCGAAGGATTGGATAGCATCGGTGCGTTGCACTTTAGGCTGCAAATCCACCATGAAAATTTCCACATGTGTGATCTTTGCCATATGTTTATCTCAAGCTTTTCTGTGTGTCTGCGTCAAACAAATGACACCGTGCCAAATCGAGGTGAAAAGTCAAAACCTCCCCATCGACAACCGGGCGTGGTTTTAGCATTTTCGCCTGAATTTCACCCCCGGCCAGGCGCGTATAAAGCAATGTTTCAGTTCCCAAGGGCTCCGAAACCACAATTGGCATTTTTATTGGCGGCGAGGCTTCGTCCAAATCCAGGGCATGATTTTCAGGCATCAAATTATCAGCACGAAAGCCGAGCACAATATCTTGTCCCGCCTTTACCGCGCCAACAAACTCTTGTGGAACCGGAAGCGTGAAACCTTCCGCAAACGCCAACTGATTGTCCGCTATAACTTTCCCTTGTAAAAGATTCATTGGAGGCGAGCCAATAAAGGTGGCGACAAATGTATTGACCGGGTGCTCAAACACTTCGGAGGGCGTTCCCTGTTGCTCAATAAAACCATCGCGCATAATCACAATCCGATCGGCCAAAGTCATCGCCTCAACTTGGTCGTGGGTAACATAAATAATAGTGGTTTTGATTTTCTGATGAAGTTTTTTGATCTCAACCCGCATCTGAGCGCGCAATTTTGCGTCGAGATTTGACAATGGCTCATCAAACAGGAACACATCCGGATGACGCACGATGGCCCGCCCCATGGCGACGCGTTGGCGTTGGCCACCCGACAGCGCACCGGGGCGGCGATCCATATAGTCTTCCAGCGCAAGAATTGTTGAGGCTTCGTTGACCGCCCTATCAATTTCAGCCTGTTCCTTACCAGCAATCTTTAGCGAAAACCCAAGATTTTCACGCACCGTCATGTGCGGATAGAGTGCGTAATTTTGGAAAACCATAGAAATATTGCGATCGCGCGGGGGTAAATCATTCACCACTTGCTCACCGATGCTAATTTCACCGCCAGATATTTCCTCAAGGCCGGCAATCATCCTCAAGGTCGTAGATTTTCCACATCCTGAAGGGCCAACGAGCACCACAAACTCATTGTGTGCAACATCCAGATTTATGCCGTGCACAACTTCCAGAGCACCATATTTTTTGACAACATTGTTGAGTTGTACGCTTGCCATTTGTTAGCCTTTCACACCACCGAACGTCAGTCCGGCAATCAGGTGCTTTTGCACGAGGAATGTTAGAACAAGAGCGGGAATAATCATCAGCACAGCCAATGCACACATCCCACCCCAATTGATGGTAAATTCAGATGTAAAATCGCGCAAACCCACAGGCATAGTTTTGGAAAACGTTGAACGCGTTAACTGGCTGGCCAAAGCATACTCATTCCATGAGGTAAGAAAGGCAAAGATACCCGCCGATGCAACCCCCGCCTTGGCAACCGGAAATTCAACTTTCCAAAACGCCTGCCAACGGGTGCACCCATCAATTTCTGCCGCTTCTGCGAGATCCGGTGGAATTTGACGGAAGAACCCGTCGATCAACCAAATTGTAAACGGCACATTCATCGCCACGTAAACCATGATTAAGCCAATGTGAGTATCAATCAGCCCTGTTTTAGCCATCACAATAAACAGCGGTAACGATAGAGCTACGCCGGGGACAGCACGGGTCAAAAGCAGGCCAATAAAGATCGCGTTTTTACCCTTGAAACGATAACGGGCGAACGCATACCCCCCCGCCATGCCGATCAGCAGGGCAATCAATGTACTGGTCACTGAAATGATCAGGGAGTTGGTGAAATACTGCAACACGGGCACACCGCCCTCACCCGCGCCGCCAAACATTGCGTAATAATTGTCAAGGTTCAGGTCGCGCGGAATCCACACCGGCGGCTTTGCCATGATATCAACGGTGGGACGAAATGAATTGAGGACAATCCACAGGCCGGGAATGCAGATAATCGACATGGCAATGAACAGAGTAACTGTGTGCGCTATACTAATCAGGCGTGCTTTGACGCGGTGCTGAAAGTTCAAATCCAAGGCCATTATCCTGCCATCCCAAGCTCAGAACGCGCTGCGTTGAGCTTTCTAAAAAAGAAAATCGTGAAAAATATTGCCATAACAATTGAAATATAACCCATGGCGTTGGCATACCCCATTTTTGCGTCGACATATCCCGTGCGCCCAATAAGCGTCCACAACAATTCAGTTCGTCGCGCCGGACCGCCATTGGTCATAATTTGAACGATGTCATAGGCGCGCGCCACATCAAGACTACGAATTGCCAGAGCGATATAAATAAACGGCATGAGGAATGGCAAAGTAATATGTCGGAACGTTTGCCAGGGGGTGCAACCATCGACTTTGGCCGCTTCAAGCGGATCCTGAGGGATAGCAAACAACCCGGCAAGAATTAAAATGGCAAAAACACTGGTTGAAGACCACATTTCAGCGAATATAATTGAAAACATTGCCAGGTTTTTATCAACAAGCCATGGAATCGCTTCGTTAGTTAGTCCGAGGGATTGCAGAGCGTTATTCACCAGCCCCACATTATCATTGAAGATAAATTTGAACTGGAAACCCACCAAAATGGGGGAAAACATCATGGGAAACATCATCAGGGTTCGCAAGGCCCGTTGACCTCGAGTTACCCGAGAGACAAGAAGAGCCAGCCCCAATCCGAGCAACATTTCTAAATTAAGCGCAATTGTCAGCAACAGAACAGTACGTCCAAAAGCGGCCCAGAACACGGCGCTATTTATTGCTTTTTGGTAGTTGAAAGTACCAATCCACTTAAAAAGCGTATCTGGCCGCGTCAATTTGTAGGGGGTAAAACTGGAATAAAGCGAGAATAACAGTGGCACCAAAACGACCGCTGCCAAAATCACTAAGGCTGGAAAAATCAGAACAAACCATGTTGGGATTTTTTTGCGGCGCATGGGGAAAAGCTTTACTTTAATATATCCTGAAAAATACGGAGGCAAGCATACACCCGCCTCCGAATTGATTAAGGGTTCAGACCCTAGGGTCCAGATCCTAAGTAATGATACTAGTATACACCGTTTTCGCGCATCATTTCATCAACTGCATCCGATGCCGCTTGCAGGGCTTCGTCAACAGTTTTGTCCCCAAGGATTGCAGCCTGAATTTCAGGGAAAATCAAGTTGCTGGCTTCAATCCAATATTCTGTTTGTGGCACCGCAAAGGCGTAGGTTGCGCCTTCTTGGAAAGCGTTCAGCGCCATGGTGCGATATTCATCACCTTCAGCATTTGCCACAACAACGTCCCAAACTGCAGTACGTGTTGGCAGTGAGCCGCCTGAAGATTCTGCAATCTGGCTGGCTTCACTGGTCAAGAAAGACACCAGCGATGCGGCAGCATCCTTGTTCGCACAATTTTCAGTTACAGAAAAACCATGGAAGCCGGACCAACCCGTGTGGATGCCAGCACTGCCCATTGGCTGAACTGTAATGCCCACATTGCCTGCTGCTTTGGAGCTTTCAGGATCGTTGAAATATCCAGACCAACCAGGCCAATCTAAGTTGATTGCGATGGTGCCTGAGGCAAAACCTGCGCCCAATTCATCCCAAAGATAAGAAGTTGTTCCCGGAGGAACAGCGCCGGCTTCATATAGGTCCAGGAACCACTGCAAAGCCTCTTTGCCCGCATCAGAGTTGAAGGCTGGTGTCCAGTCGTCATTGAACATTTGACCACCGTTTGCGACCACCATTTCATAGAAACGACCAGAGGCCCCTTCATCTTTACCCGCATATTGCGTGCCGTAAAAATTGGGGGGATCCGCAAAGAAAATAGCCTGATCACGGAATTGATCCAAAGTCAGGGGCGGCACGAGGTCATAGCCATATTCTGCAGCGAACGCTGTTTTGTTCGCTTCGTCTTCAAACAAGGACTTTTGATAATATAAAACAGACACGTCAAATTGAGCACGTGGCAGCATGACCAGACGTCCACCAATTGTCGAAGATGCAATCATGGCGGGCACAAAGCCTGCTATTTCATCCGCATCCACATAGGCCGACAAATCCGTATAAAGTGTTGGATATTGTGGTGCAAACGAGGAATGATTCGAACCTACACACCAGTTGGTCGTGCCCGCAGCGATATCCGATTTAAATTCCTTATCAAGTTCAAAGTGATTTTTCTTTGAAATAATATTGACTGTGGCACCCGTTGCGGCTTCCCACTCAGCAATGCGGCCATACAATGCCTCATATTGCTGACCACCAATCAATTTGGCATCAATGGTAACTCCATCATATTCACCAGCAATTGCAGGTGATGCCACTCCAATTGCAAGAAGGGCCGTTGCGCTGAGCAATGACCGAATTGCGCTTTTATACATGTCTCTCTCCCATGAGTTAATCTCAATAAAATTAGGTTACAGTTTCGTATATAAACTTGACTTTTATATTTAGTCAATCATTATTTGAATAGTCAATACGGAGAAAGTCATGTTTTTTGATACACACCTGCACCTCATTTATCCGGAACGCCTTACCTACCCTTGGCTAAAGGACGTACCCGCCCTCAATCATCCCAGTACGTTGGACAGCTATATGCACAAAGCGCGCCGCTTGGGTATTACTGATTGTTTGCATATGGAGGTTGATGTTGACCCCAAGCAAATTGAATTGGAAACCGAGCTTGTCCGCGAGCTTATGGGTGAGCCCGGCAGTTGTTTGCGTAGTGCAATTTCAGCTTGTCGCCCTGAAAATAGCGACTTTTCAAGATTCCTCGAAACCGCTCAGAACAACTCCATTATCAAGGGATTTCGGCGCGTCTTGCACACCATGCCTGATGAGCTTTCCCAAACGGGAACGTTTAGGGACAACATCAAACGCCTCTCCAATACGGGATTAACATTTGATCTGTGCGTCTTACCCCACCAATTGCCAGTTGCAGCGGAATTGGTGGATCACTGCCCGGATGTTCAGTTTATTCTGGATCATTGCGGCGTGCCAGACATCAAGGGCAATGTGCGATTTCCATGGCAAGATAACATGTCAGAGTTGGCAAAACGCTCAAATGTCGTTGCAAAAATTTCTGGAATTATTGCCTATGGTGATGCAAACACTTGGCAACTTAACGATTTAGCCCCCTACTTCAACCACACGGTGGAGGCCTTTGGGCATGACAGGATTGTGTGGGGGAGCGATAGCCCAGTATGCAATCTAGGTGGTGGCCTTGACGCATGGGTTGCGGCGACCCATGCCTTAACCCATAAATGGGATGCATCCGACAGAAACGCGTTTTATATGGGCAACGCACAAGAAATATGGGCATAAGCGAATGCGAGAACAAACATATTTCATTCAAAACCCCTTCCCCTGTGCTAGTTCATTACATTTGAAGAAATGGAAAGCATTGCGATGAAAAACGAGAAAATCAAAAGCATCGAAAAGTACAGTGCCCCCGCCTTGTCCAAAGGGCTGGACATTCTGGAATTGTTGGCCACCCACAGTTCAGGCATGAAAAAATCCGAAATTGCAAAAACCCTCGATCGTTCCATCAGTGAAATTTTTCGTATGCTCGCTGTATTAGTTGATCGCGATTATGTCAGTGTGGATGAGGATAGTGAACGTTATTCGTTGACCTTAAAACTGTTTGCAATCGCCCATAAGCACCCCCCGGTAAGACGCTTAACCAACGTTGCGGCGGACATAATGGCCGAACTTGCCATTCATTTGAACCAATCTGTTCATCTGGCAATTCTGGATGGGGACAATATTTTGGTGATTGCCCAAAATGATCCTCCGGGGAACAACATAACCAGTGTTCGGCTTGGGGCAAGAATTCCAGTTACACAAACTGCATCTGGGGCCGTCCTGTGTGCCCAATTGAACGCGAACGCCATTAACGACATTTGCGCTCAAAACGAAAATGCAACTGATAAGCACATTCAGGTATTTAAAGAGAATGTGGCACAATCGGCAAAAAATGGTGTCTGCATTAGCCCTTCGATGGTGATCGGGGGGGTGCAGAATATTTCCGTGCCCATTATTGATTATTCAAATCGGATCGTAGCTTGCATTACCATCCCCTATATCCAACGCCTGATTTCAAAGGATGACCCCAGCCTTGAGGAAGCCAAAAAATCAATGCTCCAAATCGGCAATCGAATATCAAAATGCTCGGTTCAAACATGGCTTCAGATAAGTTTGAAAAAGCTCAATAATTAAGTCATTTACGTAAATAAACTGCGCGTGACGTTGGTGATATCCTTGACAAAAATTCTCGTTGGTTAAGGCAACTTTGCCAAGTCAGGATGCGTGTAAGCCTTTGGGTAAGACATGGGAAGGAACGGCCCCAGCGGCACGACATTGTTCCATGAGCGACCAAAATACCCTTGCCGACAATGATCCAAAGAATTGCTTTTTTGCACCCCATGCAGGGCATAAACCCGACATAGCCAACGCCACAGGTGCGGGTAGTCCACGATTCTAGCGCCATTTAACTTCATGCGTAAAAAGTAGACGGGGTCATGGCGATAAAGGGTCGGAAAAAGGCGCAGATCAGATTCGGTAAATTTGTCACCGGTCAGAAACGGTCGACCGTCCGATGCAAGCTGCGCTTCAAGTTCAGACAGCATGGCGAAATAGTTTTCAAATGCCGCCGCATAGACCGCCTGATCCGATGAAAAACCAGCCTTGTAGGCACCATTGTTGATATGGGTGTAAATCTTTTCATTCAAGACATCGATCTCGTCGTGCAAAGGCCCCTCACTCGGATACAAATCAAAGCGCTCATCGTCAGAAATAGAGCTACCCAAGGCTTTGGCAGAGCCGTTGAGCATGCGGATGATTTCGGCGCTTTCATTGTTCACGATCCGTTTGGTTTTCTTGTCGTAAAGCACGGGAACAGAACCCTCGTCTGACCCCTCTGCCGCATAAATTTGTTTCACCAATCGGTAATTTTTACCGGTGCCGGTTTCAAGTGTGCATTCAGGCAGGGAAGCGCCCGTCAGGGTCGCGATGCGCGCGGGATTGAAGTCCCATAGGTTTGGCGCCACGGGATCATCCTCACCTGTCCGGCTGGGGAAGGCCACATCCAGCGTGATTGAATCCTGAAGACCAAGCACATTGCGCGCCAATGTCACCCGATGGCACCATGGACAATTGAGCGCTACAAACAGATGATAACGCCCCTTCTCGGCCGGAAAGTCGGGGTCGCCCAAAACACTGCGAAAGCCGCTGACGCCACGCACAAATTCACCTTTTGCGCGGCGGCGCACAGCGTTGGATTGGCTTTCTTCCACTGAAGTATCCGTTGAATTTTTCATAGTATTCCTTTTATCCACGCAATCGATGATGCAAGATTATTGGCACTGCCAACTCCTCTTCATCGCTTAAATGTCGCTGAAGAAACGCTTCAATCGTCTCAGCTACCCCGTGTAGTTTACCCGCTTCCTCGCGCACCTGTTCCTTATCCAAAAGCGCCAATTGGATGACACGGTTGGCCGATTTGGAAAAACTTTCAAGGACTACGTCTAATTCTTGATGGTCTTTTTCTAAAATTTCCAGCCCCGCTTCAAAGCGCGGGTCAGCGGCGGCAAGTTCAGGGAAATAGCTATGATCCTCCCAGCCGTGGTGCCCATGTAAGTTACGCACCAACGCATCGCCATAATAAGCTAATCGAGCTGAGAATTGGTCCGCATCGCGCCTCTTATCCAGAAAATTTTCGGTATCAGAACGAATGATTTTACCCAGTTGTCGAAACATTTGGTGGGCGCCCAGCCAATGCTTTGTTTTTTCCTTAAATCCAGGATGGGCCTCCCAAGTATCCCGCGGATAGGCATCCAGAAGAATACGCATTTCTGCGGGCATCCCATCGCTACGAATGTCAAAATCCTGGATCATTGGCGTCAACCTTTCACATTCATGCCAGCGAAACGCACCCCGCTTAGGTCAGCCATTTCGCGTTTCCAAGTTGTGATGTCCCCATGGCGGAAATCCGACAGACTGCTATGGCCGCAGGCGCGCGCCAATACTTGCATCAGTTCGACCGAAGCGCCGAAGTAACGCGCTAATTTTTCAGCACTAACTTGCACATTCAAAAGTTTACGTAACTCGGGTTTTTGTGTTGCGACACCAACTGGGCAATTGTTGGAATTGCACATGCGCGCTGCGATGCAACCCACAGCTTGCATGGCGGAGTTGCTCAGCGCAACCGCATCCGCCCCCATTGCCATGGCCTTGACAAAATCTTCAGCCACCCGCAACCCACCTGTTATGACCAACGTGACTTCGCGCCCAGATTTGGCGTCCAGATGTTTACGCGCCCGTGCAAGTGCCGGAATAGTTGGCACAGAAATGTGGTCACGGAAAATAAGTGGCGCCGCCCCTGTGCCACCACCACGCCCATCAAGGATAATGTAATCGGCACTGGCTTCCAGCGCGAAATCAATATCATCCTCAATGTGATTGGCCGAAAGCTTAAAACCGATTGGAATGCCCCCGGAGCGTTCGCGCACCTCATCTGCAAGTTTGCGGAAGTCCGCTGGGGTATGCAGATCGGTGAAAGTCGCTGGGGAAATCGCCGCTTGCCCTGGTTCAAGCCCACGCACTTCTGCAATTTTTCCCATAACTTTATCGCCGGGCAAATGTCCACCTGTTCCGGTGTTAGCGCCTTGACCACCCTTAAAATGAAACGCCTGAACACGTTCCACCAGCTCCGGTTTCCAGCCAAATTTTGCTGAGGCCAGCTCATAAAAGTAGCGGGAATTCTCAGCTTGTTCTTCTGCCAGCATGCCGCCCTCTCCGGAACAGATACCCGTGCCAGCCAATTCTGCCCCACGTGCCAAGGCTGTTTTGGCTTCCTCTGAAAGAGCGCCAAAGCTCATGTCGGAAACAAAGAGAGGAATGTCTAAATGCAACGGTTTGGCCGCTCGCGGGCCAATGGTAACTGAGGTGGTGACCGCCACATCATCCAGCAGAGGTTTGCGCGCCAGCTGAGCCGGCAAAATTTGAATATCGTCCCAATGGGGCAAGTCTTTGCGCGGTACACCCATTGCGCCCATTTCACCATGGTGTCCCAGTTTGGACAAGCCATCGCGTGCCAGTTCATGAATGCGTGCAACGGTTGGCTCCTCCGGGGTAGGAACCGCTGCGGGAGTTTTTGATTTTGGTGCCGGAGCAGGATCGCCCGGTTCTAAATCGCCAAGGCTGGCATGGGTGCCATCGCAAAACGGCGCATTCGCAGTTGATTTACATTGGCAGAGTGCCGCCGAGCCTGTTTTTTCAGCGGTAAATTTCAGTGGCGTGATGCCAGTTCCGGCGTGGGATCCATCACAAAACGGCTGGTTTGCTGATTTGCCACAACGGCACCAATAATAGTCCTTTCCGGCTTCAAGATCGACTTTTTTGGGAAATTTTGCGGCAATAATTGGGGCGTTAATGTCATTCATTATTGGAGTTCCTTAGTTAAACCGGGCGCGATCATGGGGGGCAGAATGGTCAATCTCTGGCCCAACCGGGATTACACGTGAGGGATTTACGGTTTCATGGCTGGCGTAGTAGTGATTTTTGATATGGGTCATATTTACTGTCGCGGCAACACCAGGTTGTTGGTAAAGATCGCGCAGATATCCAGAAAGGTTTGGATAGTCAACGATACGTCTGATGTTACATTTAAAGTGCCCCACATAAACCGGATCAAACCGGACCAATGTTGTGAACAATCGCCAGTCAGCCTCAGTGATGGCATCTCCGATCAGATAGCGTTGTTTACCGAGGCGTTCTTCAAGCCAATCAAGTGTTTCAAATAGGGGATAAACCGCCGCTTCATAAGCCTCTTGCGTCGTTGCAAACCCTGCCTTGTAGACACCATTGTTGACTGTGTCGTAGATACGCTCGTTCACTATATCAATCTCAGCGCGCAACGGCGCGGGGTAATAATCCCCTGGTATTGCCCCGATTTCGTCAAAGGCTGAATTGAACATACGGATGATTTCGGATGATTCATTTGTGACAATGGTTTTGGTTTTTTTGTCCCACAAAACAGGGACCGTCACCCGGCCAGAATAATCAGAGCGCGCGGCGGTATAGACCTGATACATTAATTCAGACCCATTTACACTGTCTGGCACCGACCCATCACCTGCCTGAAAAGTCCAACCCTGATCGGCCATATACCAATGCACAACCGAGATCGAAATCATATCCTCCAGCCCCTTCAATGCACGCAAAATCAACGTGCGATGCGCCCAAGGACAGGCCAAAGATACATAAAGATGATAGCGCCCGACCTCAGCCTTAAAACCAGCTTCTCCGCTTGGTCCGGCAGACCCGTCAGCCGTAACCCAGCTGCGAAACTGTGGCGCTTTGCGTACAAAATGTCCATCAGTCCGGCTGGTGTCGTACCACTGGTCGACCCAACGACCTTCCTGCAATAATCCCATGATCTTTCCTTTGTAGTTGGATAAACACCCTAGCCTGCTCTCAGTTATTGAGGGAGGGGCAATTTATTGATACCTTTGTTCTAATTTTTAGAACGATGTCTGCAGGAAATGGCGCCACCCCATAGGAGGCGGCGCCAGAGTTTGGTTGTTATTTTAAATCATTATAGGCAGCTGGAACGTTCATACTCGGATGAACCCAACCGAACAGTGCATAGCCCTGAAATTCCGGCAATTGAACTTGGGCGACGGTGTCTTCAAGGCTCAACCCTTGGGATATTGCAAGTAATACGTCGGTTTCAATCGCACTCAAGTAATCTACACCCCATTTGATGGCGGCAATGTCGGTGACCGGCCCGTGACCCGGTACAACCTGTGTTTGCGCGTCAAAAGCGTCATAAACACTCTGGAACGTGTCACGTGTTTCAAGTAGATGCCCATCCAACAACCATGGCACAGCCGGGGCCTGAGCCACAATCGCGTTTCCCGTCCACAATACATTTGCGCCCGAAACCGACACAAATAGATCACCCCCGGTTTGCGCAAAGCCAAAATCGCGAATATCAACGGTTACACCGCCCAAATCTACCGACAGGCTGCCCCCTTCACCCACCAGAATGTCTGCAGCGGTTGCAACAACTTCTTCAATCCCACGACCTTCTCCAAAATTTTGGATCATAAAAGCTTTGTCGGGTTCAAGATATGCATCGATATAGGCCGCAGCATTTGTGTGCTGAATGATGATCACATTGTCCGGCAAATATTGATTTCCATAGGCATGATCACCGTGATAGCTGCTGTTCACAAGATATCGCACGGGTTGGTCGGTTTGGGCTGCGATCAGATCAAATAGCTGAGTATTCAAACGCTGGTTCAACATCGACTCAATTACCAACACACCATTTTCGCCGATCACAAATCCGCCGGTGGTTGCTATCGGATATCCGGCGGTGGCCATATCATCAGCACCGGTTGGGATGACAGCGAAGACACCATCAGCGAGTTTTTGGCTTTCTAAAACCACAGTATTACCATCCCACACGGGCTCCTGTGCGGCCGCGGTTCCAACAAAGCTGATGGCGAGTGCTGCACTTATTACAAAATGTTTCATGAATTTTCCTTTGATTAACTGACTGGACTTCATAAATTATACGCTCTATATATTCGAACAAGTCATAAAAACTAGATACATCTGTTCTACATCGGAGAACCCATTGGGCCAAATAGAAGCCCTGCGCTTGTTCGTCCTTGTCGCTGAAAGTGGCAGCATTTCCAAAGCCGCGAACAATTTAGGGATCGCAAAATCTGCGGTAAGTAGACGTTTGAGCTTATTGGAGGAACGTTATGGCACACGACTGATTGACAGGGTGCCGGGCGTTTGGGAAATCACCGAAACCGGGCATGAGCTTTTCCAGCGCGCGATACGGGTGGTCGGGGATGTGGATGAAATTGAAGGCGATTTTACCAATATTTCAGCGGATCTCACTGGCACCTTGTCTATATCCGTGCCGCATGATTTCGGGATCGCCTTCCTTAATAAAGTACTGATCGCATTCAAACAGCGCTATCCCGAAATTCAGTTGGCTGTCGATTTTGATGATCGGACTGTCGATCTTGCTCGCGAAAATTATGATTTTACGATCCGTATTACACCTGAACTTGAGGGCGGAGGTTCCGGAACGCGCATCGGCAGTGTTCAACATCGGTTGTTTGCCAGCCCGCAATATATTGAAGCACATTCATATCCCAGCTCCTTAAAGGATCTGCGTCAGCATCCGCTTTTGCATTTTCGCACGGCCCGCCGCGCGGTTTGGGACTTTATCACCGAAAAAGGCAACCCCCAACCGTTCGAGTTCCAGCCTTTCCTGAATTCCAATAGTGGCGTATTCCTGTTGGATGCAACACTCAAGGGCCTTGGAATTGCTCGTTTACCCGACTTCGTTGCCTCGCAAGCCTACGCAGCGGGTCGCCTTGTTCAAGTTCTATCAGACGTGGGCATACCAGAGTTGGGCATTTACTTGGTTCACACGCAAAACCGGCGTTTCAATCGACGTATGCGGCTTTTTGCTGAAGAAATGAAACAGGCATGTTTATCATGTACCTAACGCTTTAATATTTTTCTTCTTGGGCCCTATTTGCATTAACACATTCATCGATACGACTTAAATATCCAAGCTAGTTTGTTGCTAATAATTTGCAATCGCTTTCATATACTTGGCCTATGCTCATGGCAGTCATTCGTCCGGAAAACATCCAATTTATACGATCAAAAGGCGCGTATTCATTTTTTATTTGGCATACAAACATCATATCAGCCTGAACAACACACGCTCAAAATAATATATTTATTCCATAATATATTTTTTGGAATTTGTTTGCACACGTTTGCAATATGTGCCTATATGCATTCATCGACCTGTCACATGGGGATGATTTTACTCTTGGGCATACGGCAGGTTTGTAACAATTTAACTGGGAGAAACAACAAATGAACACCTATCAAAAAGTGTTAGCGGCGTTGGCAACAACAACCATGCTGACAGTAAGTGCAGGCGGCGCGTTTGCGGCGGAATACACTATTTCGGTGTGGGCCAACCAAGGCACACGTGAAAATTATCGCATTGACGCGATCAAGATTGCCGCTGACTTGCTTGAGCGGGAATATGCTGTTCGTGGTGAAGAATTAAACATCACAATTGATGGCAAAATCTTTACCCAATGGGCTGAATTTAATCAGGCCGTTACGCTGGCGGCTGAGGCTGGTTCTGCACCAAGCATTATTGTGACAGGTCATGAAAACATCGCACCTTGGTCACAATCGGGCTTGATTGCGCCCATCGAGGACTATGTGGATCTGGATTCCTGGCCCTTGAATGACATTTTCCCCAACCTCATTGAAATTGCGTCTTTTCAAGATCAGGTTTGGGGCATTCCTCAAGATGCGGAATCACGGCCTTTCTTCTTCTGGAAAGACCATATGAATGCCATTGGTTATTCAGACGATGACCTCGCGGGTTTGGCGGCAAAAATTCATGCGGGTGAGTACACGCTGGCCAATGTGCTTGAAGACGCCAAGGCAATACAGGATGCAGGTTTGGTTGAGCCGGGTCACGGGTTTTGGCCACGCCCCTCCAAGGGCGGTGATTATTGGCAGTTCTACATGAGCTTTGGTGGTGCCATGGACGATGGCAACGGCCGTCTTTTGTTGGACAAAACTGCAATGGCTGAATTTTATCAGTTCTTTGTGGATGCAGTAGCGCTGGGCGTTACCCGCAAAAACCACATCGGCACCACATGGGATGAATGGCATGGTGCCGTTGCCTCGGGTGGCGCAGGCATGTGGCATGGTGGAACATGGCAAGTTGGCGAGTGGACTTCGGACAAATACGGTTTGGATTTCTTCGGTGATGTTGGCTTCTCACTTATTCCCGGTGGCGGAGACAATGGACGGGCTAACACCCTCACCCACCCATTGGTTTATCTTGTCAGCCAGCAGGACGATGAGGATGCAATCGGTATTGCAGCCGAATTGATTGCCATTGCTTCTGAGCCGCGCATCAACGCACTTCATGCCATTAAATCTGCGCATTTGGGCATCTCAGCGTCTGAAGCGTCAGTGCCCCTTTATGCGGGTGACCGCTGGGCGCGTGAAGCAACCGCTGTGCTACTTCCGAACGCAACAGCTGCGCCTAACAACGTGAACTTTGGACAGTATTTTGAGGCTATGTTCGCTGGTTTACAAGCCGCATGGACAGGACAGACAACTGTTGATGAGGCCATTGCCGATCTGGAAACAGAATTGTCGGCAGCCCTTGGCGATGCAATTGTAATTCGCTAACAAATATTGATACTGGCGCGCGCGATGTGCGCGCCAGTTATTCAAATTTTTGGGGGACTTATGAAGAAATTCGGTAATTCGCGGCATTTGGGATTATTCCTGCTGGCCCCCGCAGGTATTTTTGTTGTGTTGTTTTTCTTGGCGCCAGTGTTGTTGACCGGTGTGTTTGGTTTTACAAACATGAGCACGTCGACGGGTATTTCGGGCGGCGCTTATCTGGTCTCTGAAAATTCCATGTTGAGCCTAAGCTCTCGGCACGGCGAAGAACAACTTGCAGATCAACTGCGTCAAAAAGTATATGCAATTGATGCGCAAGGTTTAGCTGATGCTTTGGAAGCTGGCGGCGATGTGGCCGCAATTGCTGAGTTTGAAGATAAATTTCTCGGTCATGTTTTCACCTCCCGCCGCGATGTTGAAACAGCCATTAAATCCCTGAACAATCGCCCATCGCGAACCCGAGATGTCAAAACAATTTCAGCGCACTTTGAGCGCTCAGTCATCAATATTCGATATCAAACCGAGGATGAACTTTTAGCGGCTATTGCGGAATTTGGCGTGTCCCTGAGCGATACTCAGAAAGCCAACCTAATTGATGTTGCCTATACGGGTTGGAAATTTACCACACAAAATTTCCAGATCATGTTCTCTTTGCCCGACACGCAAAAGACCATGATCAATACCCTGTTTTATGTGTTCACTACACTCATTCTTTTTAACACTGGCTTTGCCTTGGTGCTGTCCATCACCACTCATTATATGGATTCAAGCACAGCAGGGTTTTTTCGCTCAATCTGGCTGTTGCCGCGCATCACGCCTCCGGTTCTTTATGTATTGATGTGGAAATGGCTGGCCTGGGATAATGGATTTTTGTCGGTTATGCTGGAACCACTGGGCTTTACCTCGCGCAACTGGATGCTCGATAGCCCTGCCAATGCATGGACGTTCATAATTCTGATCAACGGTATCGTTGGTGCATCCATGGGTATGTTGATATTTTCTTCGGCGATCAAAGCCATTCCCAGCGCCCTATTCTACGCCAGTGAAGTGGATGGGGCCACACGCCGGCAACAAATCTGGCACATCATCTTGCCGCAACTGCGCTGGCCCATTTTGTTTATCACCAGCTATCAGACACTTAGTCTGCTGACTTCATTTGAATATATCCTGCTCGCCACAGACGGTGGCCCGGGCGGCGCAACAGAAGTGTGGGCGCTCACCACCTATCTCAAAGCTTTGTCCAACTATGGCGGCG
>JAJRRG010000275.1 GCA_024279675.1 Alphaproteobacteria bacterium | reverse complement strand
CGTCTCAACCCGTTGTTTGCCGTGAAAAACATGTGTCTATGTCTGGATTTTGCACGCTAACGGGCAAAAACGAATCACTTCGTTACCTAGTGGTAGCAAAAGCGCAAGGGCCTTGGGTAGAGTCACAGAAAATATATTTCATATGAATAGAAATTTGTTCTTTTTTATACACAATCGATGCTGCGCTGGCGCTTCTCAATCTATCTAGATTTCCAACCTTATCTAGATTTCCAAACCTATCTAGATTTCCAAACCTATCTAGATTTCCAAGCAACTTTATCCTTAAGCTGCATCACATAACCAATAACTTGGGCCACGGCGCGGAAATGCTCGGCCGGAACCACCTCGTCAATTTCAACACTTGCATAGAGCGCCCGCGCCAAGGGTGGGTTTTCAACAATAGGCACATCGCTCTCCCCGGCGAGGGTACGGATACGAAACGCAACTGCATCGGCCCCCTTGGCAACACAGATCGGGGCCGCCATATCGGAATCATATTTAAGCGCAACAGCAAAATGGGTCGGGTTGGTAATAACCACCGCCGCATCAGGAACCGACGCCATCATACGTTGACGTGATTTTTCTGCCCGCAACTGGCGAATCTTCTGCTTGATCTTTGGATCGCCCTCCATATTTTTATGCTCATCACGAATTTCTTTGACAGTCATCTTTTGCTTTTCCCACCACTGATTTTTTTTGTACATATAATCAGCGATGGCGATAACAGTAATAATAGCCAATGTGGCGACAAAAACCTTCATGCCCAATGCCTGAAAATCAGCCAATATCAGCCAAATATCAGCGGTCATCATCGTGTCGAGCTTATCCCTTTCCGCCCACATAACCACAAACATCACCCCGCCAACCGCTGACAATTTCAGCAACCCTTGGGAAAAATTGACGAGGGACTGGCTGGAAAAAATCCTTTTCATACCGGCCAGGGGTGAGACCTTTGAAAATTTCGGCTTAATCGGGTCAAACGACCAGACGGGTTTATGCTGGATAAGATTCGCCATCACGGCAAACAGCGCCATCAAGCTGAGGGGAAGAAGAATAGTCAATAACACCGTGTTGGATATTCCGCTAAAGAACACCCGTATGCCCGCCCCCTGTAATTCAAATTGATCCGCGCTTCCCAAAATCACCTTGAGCTGCTGCATCAAGTTCATGCTGGTTATCGGCGCCATGATCGAAAACATCAAGGCAGAGCCCAAGATCATAAACCAAGTTGTGACCTCCTGACTTTTGGCCACATCCCCCTTCTTATGTGCTTCGGAAAGCTTATGTTCGGTGGGATCTTCGGTTTTTTCTGATTTATCCGGTTGATCAGCCATCTATTTTCCTAAATCCTAAACATGTCAAAATGTTCGGCAAAATGGGAAATATACCAGCCCATGATGGAACTCAGCAAAACCATCAACAACAACAGGCCAATCCCCACGTTGGCAGGCATTGCGATAAAGAACACTTGCAACTGAGGCATAAGGCGCGCCAACAGACCAAGCCCCAGATAGAACACGAGCCCAAACACAATAAATGGCGCCGACATCTGTATGCCAACGGCAAAGGCACTTGCAACGGCATCAAGAGCCGCCATCGATGCATCCTCAAGCATCAGCGAGCCCGTGGGAGGAAAATAAGTATAGGAGTCATAAATCGCCGCCAACACCAAATGATGTAAATCCAGCACGAACACCAATGTTATCCCAAGCAGCGTCAAAAAGTTTCCGATCATCGCCCCTTGCACGCCCGGCTGTGATGGGTCAGATGCCATCGCCATGCTCAGCCCCGCTTGAAACGCAATAATCGCCCCTGCGGTTTGTGTCGCCATTACAATTATGCGGGCAATCCCCCCCAAAATCAGGCCGACAGCCACCTCACGCATAAGTAAAATTGCCATACCGGGTATCGTTTCTGGAATGGTTGGCAAAGTGCTCCCAACAAGTGGGAATACAATCAAGGAAAACATCAGGGCAAAGCTTAATCGCAACCGTGCGGGAATTGCCGCCTCCCCCAGAGCCGGTGCAAGCATGAGCATGGTGCCCACGCGCCCAAAGACCAGCATATAAAAAAATGCCGTTTCTGGAAGCCAGTTCAACGAGAATGTCATTGTGCGTAACCGCCGGTCGATAAACCCAAACCCAAATCCAAATTCAAACCCATGGCCTTACCCACTCAACATAATCAGTTCAGCCATGTGCTGCATATACACCCCCAGGGTGGCTCCCATAAACGGAAGGGCAATCATCAACACGACAAAAATCGCGATGATTTTTGGCACAAAAACCAGCGTCATTTCTTGAATTTGCGTAAGGGCCTGAAAAAGCGCAATAACGACACCAACCACCAGGCCTGCAATCATCATCGGGGACGAAATCAGGATCAAAACCCAGATACCTTCGCGCGCAATATCTAACACCAATGAATCGTTCATAATATCCTGCACTTGGCCTTCAATGAATTTGCTTCAAAAAGCCTTAAGGCGATTCCTCGTTTTTTACTAACTGGTGAGCATAAGATGCATGGTCTCGTCCATTGCCAGAAGGGTCAAGCCAGCTAGATTTGCATCCGCATAATTTCTTCATAGGCTGAAATAACCCGGTCCCGCACGGTGACCATGGTTTCAATAGCGAGTTCAGATTCCGCAACAGCGGTCACCACATCGACCACATTTGCATTACCATTGAGCATATCCATGGAAAGTTGATCAGCCTTGTTACCGCTGTCAACGACCCCCTGAACACTCTCAGCCAGCATGGATGAAAAATCGCCCCCGTTTGCGCCGCCAAGCGCTGAGGCTCCGTCAGGTTTTGTGCTTTGCTGTAACAGCTTTGCGGCGTTTCCGTAGGCTGAAGTTGCGGCTGAAATTGGTATACTCATCGTGATGTGTCCTTAATATTCTTTGCCCGAAACAGGTACTGGGTTAGCCCCGTAAAATATCCAATGTCTGACCAAACATGGTACGTGATGAGCGAATAACATTGAGGTTTGCCTCATAGGTTCTTTGTGCTTCGCGCATGTCCGCAAGTTCAATCAACGAATCAACATTCGGATATTTCACAAAGCCCTGTGCGTCCGCTGCAGGATGGCCAGGCTCAAAGCGTGTCTTAAATTCAGATTGATCCAACTGCATGCGCCCAACTTTCACGTTGAAGGCATCCAATTCACGGTTAAACACCGCATTAAATGTTGGAATCCGGCGACGATAGGGGTCTTCGCCCGGGGTCTTACCAGCAGAATCTGCATTGGCAAGGTTTTCAGCGATGACGCGCATCCGCGCAGATTGCGCGTGCAACCCCCCCGCCGCTATTTGCAATGAACTCCCAAAATCACCCATAATTTTTATTTCCTATTTTCAATATTGACACACTCGACAAAATTATGAGCGGCCCAGTGCTGTTTTAATCAATTTCAGAGAACGCGTATAAAGAGAGGTTGCCGCCTGATAGTCCATTTGGTTGGCTGATAGCTTCATCATTTCATCTTCCAGCACAACGCCATTACCCTCTGGCGTAATTTCAAAGCTATTCAGATCACGGGTGGCAAATCCACTATTCCCAGTACTCGTGGTGGCAATATGCCCCGCCTGAGTTGTCGCAATACTGATTGAATTGACACTAGACTTTGACACCATGGTCTCAAAATTAAATTGCGCTAAATCACGCCCGCGATAACCCGGCGTTTCCGCATTGGCGATATTTTCAGCCAAAAGTTTTTGACGGGCCTGATGCCAGTTCATCTTGCTTTTAAGGGCTGATAAGATTGGTAGATTGCCGATACCCATGATTTATTTGCCT
>JAJRRG010000028.1 GCA_024279675.1 Alphaproteobacteria bacterium | reverse complement strand
GACACTTCTGCCACAAATTAAAGATATTTAATTGGATTGGTGCGATGGTCATGTTATTGCCCGATTTAATGATTTGAAGAACGGTACATAAAAACGGGGCTGATTTGCCGCGCACATAGCATATGCAGGAATTTTCATGAACAATATAAAATTAGCACTCATTGGCGCAATTTCAGCTGGTTTGATTTCCTTTTCTCTTCCTGCATTTGCGCAGAGTGAAAGCGCCCCTGTCGCCGCGCCTAATGCTCGGGCCGAAGATAATTGGCTCAAGGTTTGTGAACCTTTGGATAGTGGCGATGACGCCTGTATTATGCGCCAGCTCATTGTCAGCAATAACCAGTTCTTGGGCTCATTCCTCATTCGTGATGATCCGGGGCAGGAAAGTCGTTTGCTGGCTGTTGCCGCTGTTCCCCTTGGGGTTTTGTTGCCGTTTGGCGTGACATGGCAAATCGATGGGGCGCAGCCTGTACGGGTGCCATTTATGTTGTGTGATCCACAATCTTGCTCAACTCAGTTGGTTATCAATGAGGCCTATGTGAATAGTTTGAAGCGTGGGGCAATTTTGCGCCTAACAGCAAAAAACCGCCAAAATCAAGATTTGGTAGTTGAAATCAATCTTGCGGGTTTTACCTCCGTTTATGATGCGGAAAGCTCGGTGACCTTTGACCAGTTCCGTCAGGAAGATACGGGGGCTAGTGCCCTTGAGCAGGTCTTGCAAGACAGGGCTGAGGAATTGCGCCGTGAAATGGGTGTTGATTCTAATTCGGATGAATCAACTCCCACTAACTAGGGGGTAGTCCCCAGGTCTTGAAATATCGAATTCCCAACTTGGCTTTGGCTCTAACTGGGGCCCATGCCAAGCTGGAAGGCATATTTGCGCAAGGGCGGTATAGATTTTAGTGCCCAAATGCCCCCAGTTCTTAGGGCTTGGGCGGGTAATAGTTCCGATAAAAGTGAGCTAAACAGTGTGTCCACCATTGTTTTTGTGCGCTTGATGTCGACCTTGCGTTTTTGGGCGTACTCTTGTGATACTTTGTCGGCCCAATCTTGCATGCTGGGGAAGCTGTCTTGCGCATTGTCGCTTAGGCAGACCAACAGGTCTTTGACGTCACGCAGGCTCAGGTTTAGACCTTGCGCGCCAATAGGGGGGAATGCGTGTCCAGCCTCTCCCACGAGAACAACGCCCTCCATGCCTAGCTTATCCGCTTCAAATGTGGACAGTGGAAAAACAAACACGCCCGTATCCAAACTTATATGGCCAAACAGGTTTTTGCTTTTCTCCTGCAATATATCGCGAATGCCCTGCGGGGATTTTGCTTTTACCTGGGCAAGAATATCTTCATTTTCGACCCACACCAGATTTGCTTTGTTGCCCCCGGCTGGCACCAGCGTGAAGGGGCCATTGTCATAATGATATTCCACTGATTCGCCATTCAGGGGGCGCTCAAGCGAAAGATCGCACACAAGGGCGGACTGTTTATGATCGCGTTGATTGGTGCCAATTCCCATGCTTTGGCGCACGAAGGATTTTTTACCGTCGGCCCCAATAATCAGGTGCGCATGGATTGTGCTGCCATTGGATAGGTCTAATGCCCAGTTATTGCCGGTGCGGTACATCTTTTTAGCGCTGGCCTGAACCGCTGTGAGATTACCAAGCTTTTTGATTTTCGGGGCGAAGCGTTTGGTGAGTTCAGCGTTGGCAAAGTTCCAGCCAAAGGCTTCTTCACCCACTTCAGCACTGTTAAATAGGGCTTCGGGTGCGCGAATCAAACGCGATGTGGCATCGATGATGCGTATTTTTTCCAAGGGGAACCCCATCTGCGCGGGATCATCCACAAGGCCCAATTCCTGCAATATGCTCACGCTTGGGGTCATCAGGGCAGATGTTCGGCGGTCAATGGGGGTGCTGGGCGCCAGGTGGATCGTATTCAAACCTGTACTTGCGATGGCATAGGCCGCCACTTGCCCCGCCAGGCCACCGCCAATGATGATTACATCGCTGGTAATGACATCATCGGCAGCGCTATTGGATTTGTTTGCTGGGGGGGCAATTGTGTTGCCCTGAATTGCGTTGTTATGACCCTTCGTGCCCATGTGCCAATTCCTTTGTGCTAAGCCAGTGCTGAACATAGGTGCCAGCATAGGAGCCTACAAACATCATGCCAAGGAATATCATCAAATTTTCTGGCATAAAGGCAACCAGCGTAATGGCGGGGCCGGGGCAAATCCCGGACATGCCCCAACCGATGCCAAACAGAACGGCACCCAAAATCAAAGGGGCGTCCAGTTGTTTGAATTTTGGCAAATGGAATTCTGTATCAAAGAGTGGGGCCGCCCAGCTTTTGGTCCAAAGGTTGATCAGCAGCATTATGCCAATGGCGGCAACGATCACAAAAGCAAGGCTGGGATCCCAACCGCCAACTGGAATAGCGCCAAAGTCTAAAAAACGAAGGACTTTGAGTGGATCAACCATCTGGGAAATATAAAGCCCCGCACCAAAGAGAGTGCCACTTAGCCCCGCTGTAAGCAAATAGGGCACAGAAGTTGCGCGTTGTTCAATTGTCGTTTGCATTTAAACAATCCCTGTCGTTGAAACCATAATGATGGCGGTTGCAAAAAAGATGATGACTGAAATAAAGGAGCGGTAAGAGAACCGGGCCAAGCCGCAAACCCCGTGACCGGAGGTGCATCCATTGCCGATTTTTGTGCCGAGGCCAACCAGAAGGCCAGCTGTGGCTATCCACAGGGGGGAGCCGATGAGCTGCGCCTGTTCGCCCTCCGGGCCGCCAACACCAAGTCCGGGGATGAGGATTGCGGCTAAAAAGCCCGCACCAATCATTGAGCCTAGAAAGACCAGGCGCCAAACGATGGTGCGGGCAGGGGGGAGGAGTTGACCAAATATCCCTGAAATTCCAGCAATTCTTCCGTTTCCAATCCATAGGAGTGCCGAGGCCAATCCAATCATGGCGCCACCTATTAGGGCGGTGAGGGGAGAAAAGTTTTCCATTGTGTGGCTCCTAAGAATTTCCGTGAGGTAAATCTGAGTTTATGTGTATCTGTTCATCGTAATATAACGATAAAGAGTAAGTAAAAACAGTGTGTTATAGGGAATAAGTCGATTGTTTTACGTGGGATTGTGTCGCTAGAATAGAATTGCTTAACCGGGGGAAATATTAGAAAGTTCAGCCTCAAAAAGCCAAAAATGCGCAAAATATCTCCCATGGATGCATTTGATCTCAAGATGAGCTTGCTATCCTTATTTCAAAGCGCTATGTCAGCCGCGTCTTTGTTTGTTTTATTGAATGAACATGAGGATAAAAGACCAGTTCAACCTTGGTCTTTTTAATGCGGGTGGGTGGCAGAGTGGTTGAATGCTCTGGTCTTGAAAACCAGCGAGCGCGCAAGCGTTCCGGGGGTTCGAATCCCTCCCCACCCGCCATCTTTTTGATCTCGCGGCAATTTGCTACGCAAATACCTCCGAAGGGGCAGCCAAGAAGTTGGCTGGCAACCTCCTCGGTTGCTTGGCGGAGTGGGTTCTACTTCTCTCCCGCCAACTCCGCCATTTTACTATCGCTCGCCGCAGTTCGCCCAACCATCCAGTTATCTTCTCCAACGAAACTGACTTTTGTTCGCGCGGATTGTGGTGCGGTTAAAGCGACAACAAGAATACCACTTTCCATAACAGATCCTGACCCTAGGTTATTGCATCGGCAATCTTTGGATGTTGTGCCGCTACCAGAGCAACTGAGTCGCGTTATTCTTACTAAGTGCGATCAAACGTGCTGAAATATTGTCAGGAGATAGGTTGTTTGTGTCTTTCAATGTCAATTCGACCTGAACATCGAAACGCCTGCTTGCTTCGCGTTTTAACGCTCGACCCAAATTGCGATAAAGGGTCTTTCTTCTTGCTGCAAAAGGATTCCAAGCCTGAGAATACTTTGCGCTTTTTTAGCGGGTTCTTCGATTGTTCCGAGCCCGTAGAACCCAATGTTTTCTGAAATTGCCAAAATGTGTTCGCGGGTATGCTTGCGGGCCGACTCGGATAGATTGTTGAGATGGTTATGCTGGCGACTTCTGTTGAATCAGTGATAGTTTTGCGTTTCATTTGCCCGGCATTGTCTCAAATTTGAGTTGAAACATTTCAGAAATAATTTTTGACATGACGAAATGATACAAAATTTTTAATCCTAGTGAAGTTGTCTTGATTTGATTTAAGTGAGTGATTTATCTTCCTTTCGGCTCTAATGCCGTTATTGCAACAGCACTATCTGGGAGATGCCAAGTGGATGATCTTAAATACGGACACCGTGACAAACGAGGTAATTGGACGCCGCACAAGCCAGCCCAACCCGCGCCCATTTGGCAAAGACCATTCTCCCTGATAAAAGTTTTGAATTGGGTTCCGAAATATCTTTGGCCATGGAATGCTTTTCATTTGTTTACAGCGCTTTTATGGGTGCTGGTTCTTTTGCCAAGTTGGGAAAGTCTCGCAAGCTTTTCATTCTCTAACTATGCGTATCTTTATATTTTGAATGCAATTGGCATGTTTGTATTCTTGGGTAGTTTTGAATTTGCCTATTATATCAAGCGTAAACAGGAAAACCGTTTCAAGTATAATGGAAAATTTCCCGCTGATTATCCTTCAGATGTATTCTGGTTTAAAAGTCAGAATATCGACAATTTTCTTCGTTCGTTTTTTGTAACAATTCCGCTTTGGACTTTAGTCGAAGTTTTTATGTTATGGGCTTATGCTAATAGCTGGGCGGTATGGTTACCCTGGACAACACATTGGCTATGGTTGAGTTTTGTTATTTTGATTTCTCCTGCAGTGCACGAGGTGTATTTTTTTCTGCTTCACAGATTAATTCACATACCAATGCTCTATAAATATATCCACTCGGTGCATCATAATTCGATCAATCCGAGCCCCTGGTCATCATTGAGTATGCATCCCGGCGAAGGGCTGCCTTATATGGCGGAGGCATTGTTGCATCTTCTCATTCCTTCGAACCCGGTTTGTGCTTATTTTACCTTGCATTCGATCGGCTTTGGCGCAGTGAATGGTCACCTTGGTTTTGAGAAACTCGAATTGTCACAGAACACAGCACTCGAAAGCCATGCCTATTTTCACTACCTTCATCACAAGTATTTTGATGTGAACTTTGGTGGAGATGGCGTCGTTCCCCTCGATAAACTTTTTGGCACTTGGCATGATGGAACAAAGGAGGCTGATGAGCTGATGAAAGCGCGTTTTCGCCGAAAAAAAGAACAAATGCAGATAAAACACAAATCTAACTAACCTATGAGGAGAAAATAAATGGCTGAATGGATTGCGGCTTGTTCCGTTGGAGACATTGACCAAGAGAGTGTCATTCGTTTTGACGTTGGGTCTCGAACATTTATTATCGTGCGCGATCATAAAAACAATTATTATTGTGCAGACGGATTATGCACGCATGAACAGGTCCATTTGTCAGATGGTGATGTGGTGGAGGATACGATTGCGTGCCCGAAACACGCGTCAATCTTTGATGTCACTGATGGGGAAGTGGAGACGCCGCCAGCGTGTGAAAACTTGCGTGTCTATCCGACAAAAGTCGAGGATGGCAGGGTTTATATACAAGTTTAATGGTGGATAATTCGCGTGGCAAATATTATCATTTTACGGGTAACCTGATCCGTTAGTGGGCTATTGAAAATAAAATGGTGTTTTCCCAGTTATTGAAATCTTTTACTGAATCAAACTTAAGTGGTTCGGTTTCAATTAAATGCTTTCGGAGGTGTGGATATCAAATGCAAACGTCACACGTTGCGCACCCATTTCGTGTCCTGGAGTGCTCGACTTCATCATGGTTGCGATTGTCTCCCGGGCAAAGCGTTCAATTGGATGGGAGATAATCATTGAAAGTGTACCGTCAATGAGCGCTAAGCGTGGATCATCGAAAAGTTCATATCCAACAGCAACAAAATCATTGCGTTTGGGTGTGTCTCGCAAGGCCGAGATCGCGCCGGTAATGCCACCACCGGAGATGTATAAGCCACACAAATCTGGATGAACTTTTAGAAGCGTTTCGACATGTTCACATGCGGCCGCGGCTGATTCATAGGTGGTGAGGGGCTCCAACACCGTAAAATTTGTATTGAATTCTCGAAAATATGAGCGAAATCCACTTTCGTTCATTTCTTGATTTCGAAGCCGGTGACTGCCAACCAGGATACCGACTTTGCCAGGTTTGCGTACCATTTTGTCGAACGCCCAGGCGGCCGTTCGCCCAACTTTCCAATTGTCTAGTCCCACAAAACTGATGTTTCCCCGCGCGCTTAGTGGGCCGATTAGGGATACAACCTGCACACCTTCGTTGAGAACGGCATCTATTGCATCCGCAACCAGCGGGTGTTGCGGGGCGACAATAGCCAAGACTTCAGAACGTCTACCTAAAGATATTATGTGGGCAGAGACTTTTTCGGGAGATAAGTCTTCTAAAAACTCCAATGTTAAATCGATATTGCTTCCTGGGAAGGTTTCGGCTGCGTGGGTGATTGCATCACCTAATATTCGATAAAAGGTGCGTGCGCCCCTTTGTAAAAGTATACCAAGACGGCGCTTTGTTTGCGTCGATTTGACAGCATGCTGAATGGTTCCCAGGCCGTAAAACCCAATTTCTTCTGCTGCACTCAATACTCTTTCTCGCGTTGGCTCTCGCACAGATGTGGCATTATTAAGTATGCGATTTACCGTGGAAACGGAAACGCCGGCGGCTTTAGCAAGATCAGGAATTGTTGGGCGTATCATGTCATTTCAACTCAATATGTCTAGAGGCTGGTAGTTTTTGAAACGATATCACCTCCAGTATTGTTTTGCAATTGACTTGTTACATGTCTTTCCGTCTTTTAAGCGGAGTTGATAGAGTTCAATTGATATTCGAGCCTTCAACTCCTAAATCTGACTGCAAGGTCAAATGAACTGTCGAGCCGCAATGAAGCGGTGTTACTTTTATAGGGAGGAAATCGACATGAATATCACCAAAACAATCGCTGCGGCGGCCCTGATGGCCGTAATGGCAACTGCCACTCCAGCACAGGAAATTGCCGTGATCGTGGGTTCTGCTCAAGATGGCTTCTGGAACATGGTAAAAAAGGGTGTTGATGATGCAACATTGATGGTTGAAGCCAACGGCGGAACCGTTAATTTTTTGCAAACGCAGAACTATGATAATTTCGGGCCAGATCTAGCGTCCTTGATTGAACAGGCTGTAGCTCAGGGCGTTGATGGAATTGCTATCCCAAATTGGCTCCCCGATTCTGAAACTCCAGCATTGCAGGCGGCACGGGACGCTGGCGTTGTAATCACGTCGTTCAATGCCGGTCAAAGTGAAATGGGCAACTATGATGCCCTGAATTATTTTGGTTCCGATGAATATCTTGCGGGGGTTGCCGGCGGTAAATATCTGGCTGAAAACGGTGCAACACGTATTATGTGTCACATTCAGAACCCAGGCGCCATCAATCTTGAAACCCGTGGTAGGGGCGTTGAGGATGGCGCGAGCGAAGCTGGCGCAGCGGTTTATATTCTGCGTATTCCGGCTAACCTTGATCAGGACATGGTTGGTACGTCTGAAGCCATGAAAGCTGAAATGATTGCCGACCCATCAATTGATGCGATCATCACTCTTGCTGCTTGGGCGGCTGATGCTGCTGCGTCGTCAATTGATCAGCTGGGTAAAACTGGTGAAACGCAATTGGGGTCATTTGATTTGTCCTCTTCGGTGCTAGAGCGAATTTCGGCTGGCACTCAGGCTATGGCTATTGATCAGCAACCATACCTTCAAGGGTTCTTGGCCACTTCTATGCTTTTTGCCAACCTGAAATTTGGTACAGAGATCGCAACGCAACCGGTTCTTACTGGTCCTGCAATCGTTGATGCATCCAATGTTGCTACCGCCATCGAAGGCGTTAGACTTGGCGCTCGCTAAGTAAATTTCAAATACAATCAGATTCGGCCGTTTCCGGCCGGATCTTTTGTGCTCGTTCAGTTCGGGTTACGAGCCGTAAATTTTGGGAGAAATTCAATTGACAGAAACATCATCAACTAAAGAAACCGAGGGGAAAATGGTAGCTCCACCTACCTCAACCAAAATTTCCTTTGGATCCATAATGCGCAACCCTGCCGCCGGAGCATTTATGGGGTTTGCTTTGGTATTTATTATGTTTGCTATATTTGGGTACCAGAGAAATTTTTTGTCAGTAGGTGGGGTTTCTACCTGGGTTAATTTCGCTTCCACCGTTGGTATGATTGCGATCCCTGTCGGATTTTTGATGATTGCAGGGGAGCTGGATATCTCCACTGGCGCTGTATTGCCTGCCTCCGCAATGACCGTTGCCATTACATCGGGGTATTTTGAGTTGCCAATTATGGTTGGCATAATTGCCGCACTTTCTGTGGGTGCGTTGATCGGTTGGGTCAACGGTATGATCGTAACGCGCACGCAGGTGCCGTCATTTATTGTCACCCTAGCCACTCTATTTGCGGTCGCTGGTTTGACACTATCCCTTTCAATATTTTTTATAAATACAACCCAGACCTCACTAAATGCGCCTGAATGGGCCAAGGCGTTGTTTGGAGGCCGCGCATTGGGTGGATTTCGGTCCTCTGTTTTTTGGTGGCTCGGTATGGTTGGTGTATTTGTTTATTTTTTGCATTACTCTCCTTGGGGAAATTGGGTATTTGCGCTCGGAGGCGATCAGGAAAGTGCGCGTAATGCGGGAATTCCAACACGTCGCTTGAAAATTGCCCTTTTCATGCTTTGCTCCACAAGTACGGCCTTTGCTGGCGTTCTCCAGACAATCCAGTTCAACGCTGCCACGAGTCAGGCAAATTTTGGCATGATCTTTAACACCATTATCGCGGTTGTTGTTGGCGGAGCTCTGTTGACGGGTGGTTTTGGCACTGTTTTGGGCATTGTATTCGGGACTTTGACGCTCAGTGTGGTGCAACAAGGTATCGGATACACCCAGATTGATCGCAATTTGTCCTTCCTTATCATTGGCGTCATGCTTCTTGTTGCCGTTTTGATGAATGAAACGTTTCGTAAATTGGCGACCAACTGGTCGACTAGCAAGAAAAAGAAATAGGGGAACCAAAATGTCTGAGAAAAGTCCAGTTATCGAACTCCGCAATGTTGATAAGTCTTTTGGTCCAATTGATGTTCTTCACGATATATCGTTGAAGGTGAGCGCCGGTGAAGTTTTGTGCCTTTTGGGGGATAACGGCGCAGGTAAATCTACCTTGATCAAGATACTTGCCGGGGTCCACCAACCGACACGTGGCAATATTTTGATGGATGGTGAGGAGATAGCTCTTAATCGTCCTCGCGATGCGCAAGGCCGTGGCATTGCCACTGTCCATCAGTTCGGCGGGACGTATCCGTTGATGTCGATCGGCCGGAACTTCTTTATGGGTGTCGAACCCACCAAAGGATTTGGACCAATCAGAGTATTTGATCGTAAAAAAGCCAACCAGATTGCAGTGGAACAGGTGCAAAGCATGGGTATCACCAGAATTACTGATGGTGATCGTTTAGTTGGCGGGCTTTCTGGCGGTGAGCGGCAATCTCTTGCGATTGCTCGCGCGGTGTATTTTGGTGCGCGTGTGCTGATCCTAGATGAACCAACAGCGGCACTGGGCGTGAAGCAGGCGGCCCACGTTCTGAAAATTGTGAACGAAGCCAAACGTCGTGGGTTGGCAGTAATTTTTATTACGCATCAAGTCATGCATGCGATGGCTGTAGGCGACCATTTTGCCGTTCTTATTCGTGGAAGCATTGCTGCTGATTTTCAAAAAGGAGAAAAGTCCAGAGAGGACATATCCGACTTGATGGCGGGCGGTGAGTCGATGGCCGAGCTTGAGGCCAAAATTGAAAACTAAGATAAATTCTAAGTGCATATTTAGTGCAAAAAATATGTTCTCCCAGAAAGGGATTAATGGATCTCTTTCTCAAAAGCAGCCCGGCAAAATGCCGGGCTGCAGTAAACACAAAAGTGATACGATATGACTGTTAGAATTGCGATAATTGGCGCGGGCCAAATGGGGGCAGATCATGCCCGTATATTCGCAGAAGAGCTACCTGGTGCAAGTTTGCAAGTAATTTGTGACAATGAAGGAGCCACAGCACGTAGAATTGCCGATGAATTTGGTGCCGTCGATATTGCGACGGATGCGGAGAGTGTAATTTTACGTCCAGATGTGGACGCTGTAGTTTTAGCCAGCCCTGATTTCACCCATGCGCCTTTGTCAATGGCATGTATTGCGGCGGGAAAGAACGTGCTGTGTGAAAAGCCTCTCTCACAATCCCCTGAAGAATGTCAATTGGTGATGAGGGCAGAGGCGGAGGCGGGTCAGAAATATATCCAATTGGGCTTTATGCGTCGCTATGACCGTTCCTATATCGAAATGAAGGAAGCAAATTTCAGTGGATCGCTGGGTCGTGTTTTGATGATGCATAACTTTCATAGAAATGTTGAAACACCCGCGCTTGACTTCACTGGAGCCATGGCAATCACCAATTCGGCCCCCCACGAATTTGACGTTATTCGTTATGTAATGGGAACCGAGTTTACGTCGATTTCTGCTTGGCAACCTAAACGTTCTGATGACTTGGTTGCGCCGGTAATTATGGTTTTGGAAACCAAGGACGGGCAAATTGTGAATATTGAAGTCAATAATAATGCTGCTTATGGCTATGATGTCAAAGCGGAATTGGTTGGCGAAAAAGGCACAATTTCTACAAACGAAGTTACGCACACGCGGATTAATTCTGCCCTGCAAAACTCCACAAGTTATGATGTGGATTGGCGTACTCGTTATGCCGAGGCTTATCGGCAGCAAAATAGAGATTTCCTAACATTCGTTGAAACCGGGGTGTTCCCAGAAATTTGTTCAGATAGCTGGGATGGATATTGTGCGTCTTTGGTTGCTGAATCTGGGGCTAATGCTTTGAAAAACAATCGTAAAATCGCGATAAACATGATCGCCAAACCGGAGTTCTACCAATGAAGCTTGGATTTGTATCAGATAGCCTAGGCGGCATGCCATTTGATGAAATGCTTGACAACGCTGTTCGCTTGGGCGTGACAGGGGTGGAAATAAACACATGCGGATGGTCAACCGGACCGCATTTTGATTTGGCTGAAATGCTGGGAAATAGCATTCAACAAAATAGATATAAAGCGTCTTTTGACGACCGTGGACTTGATATTATTAGTCTAAACGCAAATGGAAATCCGTTGCATCCGACAGACCTGACGCAGAGGCAAGGGCTAAAAGATACAATCCGGGTTGCCGGTGAAATGGGCATTAAAACTGTATGCGCCATGTCGGGCCTGCCAGCGGGATCGCCTGATGATACTATGCCGAATTGGGTTGTTTCATCCTGGCCTCCCGAGACACAAGATATATTGCGTTATCAGTGGGAAGAAGTGCTGTTTCCATTTTGGACTGAGATAGCAGATTTGGCAAAAGAATGTGGTGTTGAGCGCATCGCGCTCGAATTACATGGGAATCAGTGCGTCTATAACGTGCCTTCCCTGATAAAGCTTCGCAACGCAGTGGGGCCAACGATTGGCGCTAATCTTGACCCTTCCCACCTTTTTGGATGGGGGCTGATCCCATGATCGCTGCAGAGGCTCTTGGCGAGGCAATTTACCACGTGCATGCAAAAGATACGATGTTAAACCAACCGGTTCAGGCCACAACGAGTTTATTGGAGAATGGCTCACTGTTGGATATTCCAGCACGTAGCTGGTCTTATGTTACGCTTGGATATGGTCATGGTGAAGAATGGTGGAAACAATTCTGTTACCGGTTAAAGATGGCGGGTTATGATGGCTGGTTGTCCATTGAACACGAGGACGTATTACTCAATTCTCTTGAGGGCCTCGAAAAATCTGTAGCTATGTTGCAACAGGTTATGCCGGTTTCTCCATCTGACTTCAAACTTCAAGAGATTTGATATGAGTTTTCAACTTGCGGCTTGTGCTGAAATGCTTTGGCAAAGAAAACCAATTGAATGGCGTGCGGCACGGCTACACGAAATGGGATTTGGTGTTGGCCTCTGGAATTGGCCTGAGTGGAACATAGATGCATTGGAAAAAACCGGCGCGACCTTCACAATTATGAATGGGTATCTTGAGGGGCGGTTGGCCGATGCAGAAGGCTCGGAAATGCTTTTGAGGTCTGCGCGCAAGACAGCACAAGTTGGCAAGCGGCTTGGCGTGCATCGACTAAATTTGCACGGTACAGGACTGGGCGATCATGGGTTACCCATCCAACAGCTCGCACATGTGGCGCCCGGTATGTGGTTGCATGCGCGCGATACGCTCAACCGGGTTTGTGACATGGCCGAAGAAGAAGGTGTGACTTGTACGTTGGAAAACTTGAACCTTCGTGAACACCCTGGTTGCCCGTTTAATAGTACGGCAGATGTGCTCTCGCTTGTTTCAGCGATTGATCGGCCTCAGCTTCGTATCAACTTGGATCTTTACCATACTCAAGTTGGTGAAGGGGATGTGATCCGTTGGGCCGAAGCATGTCTGCCTTGGATTGGGGAAGTTCAGGTTGCCGATAATCCGGGCAGATGTGAACCTGGGACCGGCGAGATGAACTGGCCAATGATTGCGCGTGGCTTAGCTGAAATGGGCTATTCGGGCCCCGTTGGGATGGAAGCATTTGCAAAGGACGATGATGAAGAGGCTTTAATTGCCTTTCGTGAGGCGTTCACAATTTAACGATTGTGGACACAAATTTACTCAAACGCACACAATTAAAATGTGCATCAAGGCATTGGAGAACAAATGCTAAAAGTTGGCTTGTTAGGCGCTGGTCGTATCGCAGGTGTTCATGCGACAGCAATATCATCACATCCCGGAAGCCAGCTTGTCGCTGTATCCGATTTTATTCCAGAAAATGCGGATAAGCTTGCACGCCAATATGGCTGTGAAGCCCGCTCTACGGATGACATAATTGCAGATGAGAGTATAAATGCGGTTCTTGTTGCAACATCAACAGATACCCATTCTGACTTGATCGAGTCCGCAACCGCTGCGGGGAAGGCCGTCTTGTGTGAAAAGCCCGTCGACCTGAGCCTTGAGCGCGCGCAGACTTGTCTCGAATTGGCGTCCCAAACCGGAAAACCCGTGATGGTAGGATTTAATCGCCGATTTGACCCAAACTTCAGCGCATTAAAGATGGCACTGGACGCGGGAGAGATTGGAAAGTCTGAATTGTTATCGATTACCTCATTTGACCCGGCGCCCCCCCCAATATCCTATATCAAAGTTTCGGGTGGGTTGTTTCGTGACATGATGATCCATGATTTTGACATGGCAAATTATTTGATGGGTGCTGCGCCTGAATCCGTCAGTGCATTTGGTTCTTCAATTGTTGAGCCAGAAATCGGGGAAGCTGGCGATATTGACACTGCTGTTGTAACGCTGACCTATTCTGATGGGCGAATTGCCGTAATCAAGAATTCCAGGCGCGCTGTGTATGGTTATGATCAACGTGTCGAGTTGCTTGGTTCTAAGGGACTGTTACAGGCGCAGAATATGCTCGAAAATACCGTCGTGAAATCAACCACGATGGGCGTGACTTCTGCAAAACCGACATATTTTTTCTTGGAACGTTACATGCCCTCTTATGCAAACGAGTGGGCTGCTTTTGTTGAGGCCATTAGTTCAGGGGGGCCTGTTCCTGTAACACTAGAAGACGGTGTTCAAGCTCTGGCGATGGCCGAAGCGGCGGTGCAATCCTTGGCGCAGGGGCACCCGGTGAAACTGTGTAAAGTATTAGTATAAGATATGAAAGATATTGATCTTATTACTATCGGTCGTTCCTCAGTGGATTTGTATGGTGCTCAGATAGGCGGTCGTTTGGAGGATATGGGGTCCTTCAATAAGTATATTGGCGGCTCGCCTACCAATATCGCCGCTGGAACTGCACGGCTCGGGCTGAAATCTGCCCTAATTACCCGAGTTGGGGATGAGCATATGGGCAGGTTTATCCGTGAACAACTTGTTAAAGAAGGCGTAGATGTTGATGGAGTGAAAACTGATCCAGATCGGCTAACGGCACTTGTTTTGCTGGGAATACGAGATCATGAGCAATTTCCTTTGATATTCTATCGCGAAAACTGTGCAGATATGGCGATATCTGAAATTGATATTGACCCTTAATATATTGCGCGGGCGCGTTGTGTTTGTGCTACTGGCACGCATTTAAGCCACCCAAATGTTGAGGCAGCAACGCTAAAGGCGCTGAAGTTAGCTAGGAAGTTTGGAGCCCGAACCGTCCTGGATATCGACTATCGCCCCAATCTGTGGGGGCTTTCTGGGCATGGGGATGGTGAAAGTCGTTTTATTGCATCGGATTCGGTTACCGCAAAATTGCAAACAAATCTTGGCTTATTTGATTTGATTGTGGGGACTGAAGAAGAATTTCACATTGCGGGTGGTACGACCGATACAATTGAGGCGCTGCGTGCGGTGCGTGCTGTTTGTGATGCGACGCTGGTGTGTAAACGCGGCCCAATGGGGGCATCTGCCTTTAGCGGTGAAATACCGGATACATTAGATGATGGCGAAAGCGGGCCAGGTTTTCCCATTGAAGTTTTTAATGTGCTTGGTGCCGGTGATGGCTTTATGTCCGGTCTATTAAAAGGCTGGCTGACGGAAAAGGATTGGCCAACTTCTCTAACCTACGCGAATGCGTGCGGGGCCTTGGCTGTTAGCCGCCATGGTTGCACACCTGCCTATCCAAGTTGGGAAGAATTGCAATTTTTTTTGAACCGTGAGGTGGTGGAAAAAGCGTTGCGTAAAGATGCCGAATTGGAGCAGGTGCATTGGTCGAGCAACCGCAAAGGGAATTGGTCCTCGATGCATATATTTGCGTTTGACCACCGTATGCAACTGGAGAACATTCCGGGTGCAACTGTTGAAAAAATTGGCAAATTTAAGGAGTTGTGTTTGAACGCAACGATTGAGGTTGCGCAGGGACGAGCGGGATATGGTGTTCTATGTGACAGCCGTTTGGGGCGTGATGCATTGAATGCGGCCGCAGGGCAGGGGCTTTGGATTGGGCATCCGGTGGAATGGCCTGGTTCGCGCCCATTGAGGTTGGAGCCGGAAATCGGTCCAGATTTTGGTGGCCTCAACGAATGGCCCCGAGAGCATGTGGTTAAATGCCTGTGTTTTTACCATCCCGATGATAGCGATGAAATGAGAATGGACCATGAAGATACGGTTGTGCGATTATTTCATGCTTGCCGTCGCAACCAACTAGAGTTTCTGTTAGAGGTAATTCCGTCTAAAGTTGGGTTAGTAAATGATCAAACTACAGCGCAAGTAATTCAGCGTTTCTATGACCTTGGTGTTTTTCCCGATTGGTGGAAACTGGAACCCATGACGTCAACAATAGCATGGAAAAATACTGTTGAAGCGATCACCCGAAATGACCCCAATACTCGCGGAATTGTTGTGTTGGGCTTGGGTGAAAGTGAAGAGAAATTGGCGGCAAGTTTTGAAATAGCCGCGAAATATTCCTTAGTAAAAGGGTTTGCTGTGGGGCGTACAATATTTGCCAACTCTGCACATCAATATATGGCGGGGACCATCACTGAACTGGAAGCTGTCTTGGAAATGGTGACTCAATATGGCCGCCTTTGCGATATCTGGGATAAGGCGCGTGTAAAATGGGACAACAGCGCTGTTGCGCGAGGTCAGGAATGAAAACAATCAGATTAACGGCTGCGCAGGCAATGGTACGCTACATCGAAAATCAGTTCAACGAAGTTGGTGACCGGATCATTGAAGGCATCTGGGTTATTTTCGGACACGGAAATGTGGCAGGCATTGGTGAGGCGTTGTCTGAAGCAAAGGATCGTTTGCCCACATATCGCTGACATAATGAACAAACAATGGCCCACGCCGCCATTGCATTCGCCAAGCAGTTAAACCGCAAACGAACGATGGCCGTTAGTAGTGCCGCCTGCATATGTGTATGTGCCGAACGGGGATGGTTGGGCCGCTGAAGCCACGACTGATTGCGTTGTAGCAGTATGTTCTGCGTTTGGCTAAAGTGGCCAACACGCGCTATTACATAACCATGGAAAACCGTGACGTAGCCGACAGCCTGTTGCTCTCACTGATTGCGGTGATTGGTGCGTAAATTGTTATTTTGGTCCCTTTAGCCTGAACAGAGGTTTTCTAGGTGCAGTGATTTTTGATTTTGCAGTGCGTATGTTGTTTTGATGGTAAATTCTTCTCACCAACTTTATCGCCTATGACCATTGAGGACACATGGGACAGGATATTGTAACGGCTGATATTGTAACGGCTGATATTGTTCATCTGGCCCACTCACCCCCGCAGGATGATGCTACAATGGCTAACTTTTTTCAGGTTGTCATCAAAAATTTTGAACAGCGAAATCTACGAATTATGACATGTGCGCCTTAGAACAGGTGACTGTGTTGTAAGACAAATATTTTTAGAAATACTAAAAAATTTCTTTGCGTTTGACCATAATGGATGCAAGGTTGGCGAGTGTTATATCGTTAGTTGTAGTTGTATCGTTTGTTGTAAATGGTTGGTCTGGCCCCCTTTTTTATTTTGAGAAAATTGGCCGGTCATATTTTTTGGGGCATTGATTGGGGCGCTGAATTGGATAAGCAGAGCAAATCCTCTGGGAGAAAGAGCGGCACAAGTTTGCCTCTTGCCTATATTGGCAAACGTCTGGTCATGATGGTTGTGACGTTGTTTGGCGTCGTAACCCTTACCTTTTTTCTGATGCACGCGGTGCCTGGTGGGCCGTTTGTGTCCGAGCGAATGCTGGCCCCGGAGATTGAAGCAGCACTTAATGCCAAATATGGATTGAGTGATCCGATTTGGGTGCAATATCTGACCTATCTAAAGGGGGTGATGGTTTTTGATTTTGGCCCCTCGTTTAAGTATCCCGGGGTGAGTGTAAATCAAATGATCGCCGAGGGGTTACCCGTAACGGCGCGCGTGGGATTGCTGGCGGTCATTTCTGTCGTGGCGCTTGGGGTGCCGTTTGGCATCATTGCAGCATTGAACCGAAATCGGTGGCCGGATAATCTGGTGATGATGATTGCGACATTTGGCGTGGCTATTCCCTCCTATGTCATTGCAACATTGTCCATCTATATTTTTGCGTTGCGATTGGGCTGGGTGCCAACATTTGGGCTTGATGACTGGCGCGGTTATATTTTACCGGTGATTGCTTTGTCGGGGTTTTGGATTTCCTTTGTGGCCCGGTTGTCGCGATCAAGCCTGCTGGAAACATTTGAGCAGGATTACATGACCACTGCACGGGCCAAGGGGCTGCGTCCGGGGCAAATTCTATTCAAGCACGGGTTACGAAATTCCTTGATTCCAGTGGTGACTGTACTTGGCCCGGTTGTGGCAAATCTTTTAACAGGGTCGTTTGTGATCGAACAAATCTTTGCTTTGCCAGGCATCGGACGACACTTTGTTTTATCTATCATAAACCGTGATTATACAGCGATTATGGGGATTACGATATTTTATGCGGCGTTTTTGATGATTGTGATTTTTATCGTTGATCTGGTTTATCTGTGGCTTGACCCACGGATTAAATATGATGAGAGCAACTCATGAGCGAAACAAGAAAACACTCCATAAGTGTTGCCCCGGAAATGTGGGAAAGCCTTGATATTGGCGCCAGTGAAGCGGAAATTATCGCGACTAAGAGCCTGACCTATTGGCAAGATGTTCGGGCGCGTCTGTGGCAAAACAAGCCGGCGGTGGTGAGCATTGTTTTTATTGTTGCTCTTATCCTGTCCGCAATATTTGGTCCGATGATCTCCCCGTACACGTTTTTTGAGCAGAATTTAAGACTGTCAAATATCCCGCCAGTTTTTCAGACTTATCAAGTGGGCGACAGTGAAGAGGATCAAACGCGGTTTTTTCTGAATTCTGGCAATTTCAAACTTTATGAAGTCTCTGAATCTGGCAAAATTGTCGGCCTGATACGGGGTGGACAGCGCGATCTGATCAATAAGCGACAGACTTATACTTTTGGGGCAACTGAAGTTAACCTTGATTTTTTTTCCCTGCCTGTGCGTCTGCTTGATAGCGAAGACAATGAGTTGCGCCCACAGGGGTGGCAATGGAATATGACCTATCTGTTTGGCACGGATCAATTGGGGCGGGACGTGTTGGTGCGCCAGCTTTATGGGGCGCGCATATCGCTCACTGTCGCGTTTGTCGCGACATTGGTAAATTTTTTCATTGGCATATTTTACGGGGGGGTTTCGGGGTATATCGGGGGGACGACCGATATGGTGATGATGCGGATTGTGGAAATTATCTCGACCATTCCGCTGACCCTTTATGTGATTTTGATGATGGTGGTGCTCAACAATGGATTGAT
>JAJRRG010000274.1 GCA_024279675.1 Alphaproteobacteria bacterium | reverse complement strand
TCGAGTTCAACAACCGGGTTTGCAACTTTAATTTTAGCCATCTGGTATCTCCGCAAATGTGTCTTAAAAAATTGGCGCACATGTACACTGCGCCGTCTTGGCGCCCCTATAGCATTGAAGCGGGGTCAGGCAAAGGCCTTGGGGAGTTGATTGTTGTTTTGTTGCGTCCGGTGAATTTACTTTGCGGGGAGGGTACTCACAAATTGGGTTGCAAGGGCTACCCATTTTTCAAGGGACGCTTTGTCAGCGATGGCCTCGTCGGCAACAAAAAGCATGCCGCCCATTTTTTTGCCAGTGAAATCCATATCTTCAGCTCCGGGGATTTTTCGGGCTTCAGCCTCCAGCTCTTTGCCCACGCGCACCATGAGTTTGCCCTTGTTGGTATAGCCGCACAGCATATTTCCATTGAGCATAAAGATGATACCACCGAACATTTTCTTGTCGATGATATTGGGATCATCTCCAAGGATTTCACGCAGGCGTTCAGTTCCGGCTTCCATGGGTGTCATGCTCATTACTTTCGCTCAAATTACATCTTGTCGTGGGTGGGAATGGTGTCGTCGCACACGTCCCATACCGGGCGTTCTGATGTATAAAGAATAACATCAGGCTTAAACCATGAGCTGTCGTCAAAGCTGCCCACCGCAATGCCAATGCCACCCGGCGCTTTGGAATTTTCAGAAAACAGTCGCGAGCCGCAGGTGGGGCAAAAATGGCGGGTGCGGACATTGCCAGCGTCTGACACTGAGTCGTGGGTTTTTGTTGTGCCGTTTATGTTTACATTATCCGCCTTGAAAAAGGCCTGAACATTATGGCCGGTGCCCGTGATGCGGCGACAAGCGTTGCAATGGCATTGGCCGGAGCGGACAGGCTCCCCGTCAACGGTGTAAGAAATTTCGCCGCAATGGCAGGCACCAGATAGTTTCATCTTGCATTCCTCAAGGTTCGATTTACAACACACTTTACAATACTCTGGCACATAAACACACAGACAGGAAACCCCATGGCGGGTACAGACAGTTCAAAAAAAATTGTATTGGGACCGGCGCCGGTTGTGGTGTTGTGTGAACCCCAGTTGGGGGAAAATATTGGCACCGCGATTCGGGCCATGGCAAATTTTGGCCTGTGGGAATTGCGGCTGGTTAATCCGCGTGAGGGGTGGCCGAATGAAAAAGCGGCTTCGGCTTCCACCAAGGCGGCCCATGTACTGGAGCAGGTGCAGGTGTTTGACACTGTAGAAGCGGCCATTGCCGACCTGTCATTGGTTTATGCAACCACGGCCCGCAAGCGCGATATGTTTAAGCCGGTGATCGGGCCGGATGTGGCGGGGAACCAAATGTTTGCCCATATTGGCGGTGGTGAAAAAGCAGGGCTGTTGTTTGGACGTGAGCGCTGGGGGCTGAACAACGACGAGGTGGTGTTGTGCGACGCGATTGTCACGTTACCGGTGGAGGCGGCGTTTGCCTCACTCAACATTGCTCAAGCTGTTTTGGTGCTGGCCTATGAGTGGCGGCGCGCCAGCCGCCAAGGGGAGGCGTTACCGTTTGAAGCGGATGCGGGTGTGGTAGCAAGCAAAGATGATATTGTGCGCATGTTTGACCATCTGGAAACGTCCCTTGATAAGGCCGGGTTCTTCACGGTGCCGGAAAAACGTCCCTCAATGGTGCATAATCTGCGCACCATGCTAACCCGGGCAAATTTTAATGAGCAAGAAGTGCGTACCTTTCGCGGGATCATTTCGGCGTTGGAGCGCAAGCATTTGAGGTGATGCTAAAGTTCTCCCCACGCCAATAAAGGCGAGGGGAGTCTGGAGGCTAGATAATGCTGTATTAAGCACCCACGGGAGTAGAAGCGCTTAATACAGGTTTCCCGTCGTTTAGTTGCGTTCGAAGGTGATGGTGGCAACGCCGTGATCCATCATGCCTTCGTCGCTTTTCATGTCGTCGTCCATGTTGTCATCAGCCATGCCGTCATCCATCATTCCATCGGCAGCCATGTTCATCATGGTGCCTTCATCATGGCCGATATCGTAGCGAATGAGGGAAGTTGTGGAGGTATGGGTTGCGTGAAGATCAACAACGGTGGTGACATAATTGTCTGGCACTAATGTGGGGGCAACCATGGCAAGAACGCGCACTGAAGTTGCGTCCGTATCAATGGTGAAGCTGACGGACTTGCCCGGCGCTAAAAGCACTCCTGGAGGGCCATCTGTACCGTGGCCAATTGCAACATCTTCGCCAATGCGGGCGGCGAGCTTGGCAGGATCACCAGTTAGGATTTGTTCTTCGGCTTCAGGGGTTACATAGGTGCCCGTGAAGATTTCACCGTCATTGGCGGCGCTGGTAATCAAGATAGGGGCCAACAATTCTTCGGAAAGATTGTCGGTCACAGTAACTGTGTAATTTGCGCCAAAAGCTGAAGAAGCCAAAAGAGAAATTGTGGAAGCTAAAAGAAGTTTTTTGATCATTTTTCGAAAACCTTGTTTGTTGTGTGTTTGTTGTTTGAACGCTCTCTTTTTAGGGCGGGGACCGGGCGAAGAAAAATGACGTTGTCATAAGAAAAAGTGTGATTTTATGTACGGGGAAACCGGCCATGAATTGTGGCAATCAAACTCAAAAAACACGTTGCTTTGCTGATCGCTCGCGGGTTCGTGACACAGGTGTGGCGGCATTGTGGCGTGTATATATTTTTTAATACTGGTGCAATTGACGCAGGAAAATATCCTAAACTCACGACCCTGTTATTGAAATGGGGCATTTCGTGAGTGGTTTTTTCTACTATATGCGTAATTGCTTTGACCTGTTGAGGCAAATCGGGCAACCCTCAACTCCATAATGAGTTTATCTTTTTTTACATCGACTGACCCCCAAAAAGCATTCCACTATCCGAGCTATCGTAAGTTTTGGCTTTCTGTGCTTGCTGTTGGGCTTTCGGCACAAATAATGTCTGTGGCTGTGGCCTGGCAGGTTTATGATATGACGGGTAACCCGCTTTATCTGGGGCTGATTGGTTTGGTGCAGTTTTTACCAGCCTTAATTCTAGTCTTGGTTACTGGGCTGGTGGCGGACAAATATTCACGCCGGGCAATTATGATGATTGCGGTGGGGGTGGAGGCGGCATGCGCGGCAACGCTTCTGTGGTTTGCGATCACCGGGTTTTCGGATGTGGCCCCGATATTTTTGGTTTTGCTGACTTTGGGTATTTCGCGGGCCTTTCTAAGCCCGGCGGAGGCCTCCCTTGCGCCCAATCTTGTCCCCGCTATGGCTTTGCCCAATGCCATTGCGGTGAATGCAACGGCATGGCAGACAGCAACAATTGCCGGACCCATGGCTGGTGGCCTGTTATATGGGATATCTTCCAGCGTGGCCTTTGGCGCGGCTTTGGCTTTAGTTCTGGCAGCGCTCGTTTTGATAATGGGCATTGAAAAACCAGTGTAACCGCGTGATACCAGCGCCACCAGTATGGGTACGATTTTGGCTGGTTTCAAATATATCTGGAGTGAAAAAGTGGTTTTAGGGGCCATATCCCTTGATCTGTTTGCTGTATTGCTGGGTGGTGCTGTGGCATTGTTGCCGGTTTATGCGCGCGATATATTGGATGTTGGACCTTGGGGCTTGGG
>JAJRRG010000273.1 GCA_024279675.1 Alphaproteobacteria bacterium | reverse complement strand
ATTCCGGCAATTAACTTTTGAGAAATAGAGAGAGATTGTATTTGTGTTGTTGCATTCATAGTGTCAGCACCCTCCGTGTGACGTAAAATTAAGAGCTTGCGCTCGACGAAACAAATGGCAGGTCTCCTGGCTTCATGGTGTTTTTGTCGCATTCTCTTCACCTTCCCGGCAGTAACGCCAGTGGTATAAAGAAGAGAGTGCTCACCACTTACAGTTGCGGGGGCAGCCACGGTTTTGATCCCTATTGGGTACGTCTCACCGTGTTCCCTATTATGCCCTTTTTCCGATTCGGAATTGGGGCACCATTCGTGGGCAAACGAATGACATAGGGGAGCGGGCTTAGCAAGAAAGAAATTGGTACCCTGCAGATTTTCAAAAAAATCCCATGACAATCTTGCAAAACTATCTAAATTCCATACCCTTAATTCAACAGGATCAGGACTTAATAAGTACTACAAAACAGAGATTAAAATGAAAAAACTCACATTCACCAAACAAGAAAAAACACTCATTATCCAACGTATTCAGGATTATTTTGCTGACGAACTCGATCAGGACATCGGGCAAATCCCTGCGGAAATGCTATTGAACTTCTTTACCGAACAGTTCGGAAATTATTACTACAATCGCGGCCTCAACGATGCCCATGGGGCATTTATGGGGAAAATGGACGATTTTGCGGATATTATTTATAGCCTTGAACAACCCACAGATTTGAGGCGTTAAAGCGTTTTCCTGTTTAGGCCGCAGCCTAGCTCCGTCCCTCTTCCACCGCATGGCAGGCGGTTGAAAAGTTTTTATGATCCACCAGCTTGGGAATTTCCCTTTTGCATCTATCATTTGCTAGCGCACAACGCGGATGGAATGTGCATCCACTTGGTGGATTGATGGGCGAGGGTAATTCCCCCTGAAGGCGAATACGCTCAACGCGTTTTTCGGGGTCAGCAACGGGGGTCGCCGATAAAAGCGCCTTGGTATAGGGGTGCTTGGGGTCAGCAAAAAGTTGTTTGGCAGAGGCCATTTCAACCGGCGCGCCCAAATACATCACCATTACATCATCGGCAACATGCCGGATAACACTCAAATTGTGGGAGATAAACATCAGCGTAAGGTTGAGTTCTTGTTGCAGACTCTTGAGCAAGTTCAAAATTTGCGCCTGTACCGACACATCAAGGGCTGAAGTCGGCTCATCGCATACGATAAAATCAGGCTTCATAATCAATGCACGGGCAATGCCTATGCGCTGGCGTTGTCCGCCTGAAAATTCATGGGGGTAACGGTCGGCAGCGGTCGGGGGCAACCCAACCAAATCAAGCATTTCACCCACAGCTTTTCGCTGGGAGGTCGCATCCCCAATTTTGTGAATAACCAGCCCTTCGGCAATAGAATGACCAATGGGCAATCTTGGATCAAGGGAGGAAAACGGATCCTGAAAAACAATTTGAATCTGGCGAGCAGATTCGATGGTCTCCATATTATCCGATTGATGCAATGGTTTCCCATCGAATAGGATTTCGCCAGCTGTCAGGGGCATGAGGCCAACAAGCATTTTTGCCAGAGTTGATTTTCCGCACCCGGACTCGCCAACAACCCCGAGGGTTTTCCCCCGCTCTACATCAATTGTTACGCCATTGACCGCGGTGACCTGCCCCACAATCCGCTGGAAAATACCTTTTCTGACGGGAAAGTCTTTTTTGACATCTTTAAATTCTAGCAAAGCGCTCATTTTGCGTCCCCCTCTAACAGCCAACATCGGGCCTGATGGGTTGTTGTAATATCTTGAAGATCAGGGATTTGAGTTTGGCAACGCGGTTCATTAGCACTCTTTCGCGCTTCGCACCGGGGGCCAAACCGGCATCCTTTAGGTGGGGCCAGTAAATTGGGCACTCTTCCCTCGATAACTTCAAGCATATCCTGATCTTTGCCAATCACTGGAATGGAGCGCAACAGGGCTTGAGTATAGGGGTGCTGGGGGGACTTAAACAGAGTTTTGACATCGGAAAATTCAACAATTTGCCCGGCATACATCACCGCCACATGGTCCGCCATTTCCGCCACCACACCCAAATCATGGGTAATTAGAATTGTGGCGGTGCCAATCTTGGTTTGCAAATCGCGCATCAAATCTAATATTTGGGCCTGAATAGTTACATCAAGCGCGGTTGTGGGCTCATCAGCAATCAACACTTCGGGCTGGCAGGCAAGCGCCATGGCAATCATAATCCGTTGGGCCATGCCACCGGACATTTCATGGGGGTAGGCGCGCATTCGGGTTTCGGGGTCGGGAATGCCGGTCGCTGTCAACATGGCAACAGATGCGTCATGGGCCTGTTTTTTGTTCATGCCCTTATGTAGGCGATAGACCTCGGCAATCTGGCGACCAACCGTGTGCACTGGATTCAGCGCTGAGGAGGGATCCTGAAAAATCATCGAAATAAGGTTGCCGCGATATTCAGCCAACTGGCGCTCGCTTTTGTCGCGCAAGTTTTCACCGCGAAACATAACCTCACCTGCAATGACATTGCCGGGATGGGGAACCAAGCCCATGATTGAAAGCGCTGTAATGGATTTACCACACCCGGATTCTCCAACAATACAAAGGGTTTCCCCCGGCTTGATGGACATGGAAATATTGTCCACAGCCATGGCCGACCCGGCCCGCGT
>JAJRRG010000272.1 GCA_024279675.1 Alphaproteobacteria bacterium | reverse complement strand
TTGGTATTTTTTCTTGCGCCCAAACGCGTTTGCGCTTAGACGTTGCCCGACCTTGAAGGGGTGTAGCTCAGTTGGTAGAGCATCGGTCTCCAAAACCGAGGGTCGTGAGTTCGAGTCTCTCCGCCCCTGCCAAGGTCACGTCTTTGGATGAATTGGTTAAAATTCTAATTTGCATTCATGGGCTTCCCCAAGCTAAGTGTTCTCGGGTATTCGTTAAGCACTTTAACTCCGTTTTTGGGATTAAAATATGTTTCAGCCCCCTATGTTTCGTGAAGAACGTATTGATGTGATGCAACGCCTGATGAAGGCGCATTCCTTTGCAACTCTGGTATCTTGTGTTGAGGGGCATCTGTCAGCTAACCATTTGCCTTTGGTCGTGCATCCTGAGCTTTCCGATAATGGAATTATCAGGGGGCATGTTGCTGTGGCGAACCCTTTGTTTAAGGCTGGTAAAGCCCTTGAAAAGATTGAAGTGATGGCGGTGTTTCAGGGGCCGCAAGCCTATGTCTCTCCCGCATGGTACCCCTCCAAGCAAGAACATGGAAAAGTCGTTCCTACATGGAATTATGCTGTAGTTCATGCCCATGGCAGTTTGCGGTTTGTTCAGGAAACCGAATGGCTTATGGCGCACCTGGCTGAATTGACCCTTAGGAATGAAGGCCATCGCAATGTACCCTGGGTTATTGATGATGCACCTGCGGATTTCATTCAGCGGCAATTAAAAGGTCTGGTTGGCATCGAAATCGATGTATCTTCATTGGTGGGACAATGGAAGTTTTCCCAAAACAAGAACCCACAAGACAAAAATGGTGTGGAGTTGGGATTGTTAGCGGATAATACAGAGCAGACCAGAGCAGTATCTGACCTTGTTAGGGGCTAGATTGTTCAGCGGTTTTGGGCCTGTTGCATGGATTTTTCTATCAGCGGCATTGTTGATACATCAGACATCTGCGCCACATTGAAGCGTAAGAAATTACTGGCGCTTTGTGTGATGCTAAACGCGTTGCCGGGGGCGAGCACCATGCCGTTGGTGATGGCCGCGCGGGCAACATCAGCCGCATCTAAATTCTCCGGGAGTTGACACCAAAGAAACATCCCCGCCTTTGGCTCAAGCCATGGGGTCAGACCTATGGCCTGCAATTGATTGCTCACCTTGCCCCTTGCGTCGGCAAGCCGGTTGCGCAAACCGCTCATGTGCCTGCGATAGGCACCATCGTTGAGCAGGCTTAAAGTGAGTTCTGCCGAGAATGAACCGCCCCCAAAGGAAGTGGCGAGTTTGAGGTCAACGATTTCTTCAATCCAGTCCTTGCGCGCGGCGATGAAGCCGCACCGCACGGCGGCTGATAGGGTTTTAGAAAAACTGCCAATATGTATGACACGATCCAAGCCATCAAATGCCGCTAATCGGGGGGCTGGCTCATGTTCAAAATCGGCGAATATGTCATCTTCAATGATGAGTAAGTCATGGCGCTCGGCGAGTTTTAGAACTCTGTGGGCGGTTGTTGGAGACAGGGTGGCCCCAGTTGGATTGTGTATGGCTGAGTTTGTGATGTAGAGGCGTGGGGAATTTTCCTTAAGCGTTTGTTCAAATACCGCTAAATCTGGCCCAGTCGGGGAGTAGGGAACGCTAACAATTTTAATGCGATGGGCCCGCAACAGGGCATGGAAGTTGAAATAACAAGGATCGTCAATCATCACGACATCGCCCGGTTCAGTCAAAAATCTGCACAATAAATCAATGGACTGGGTGCCCGATTCTGTGAGAACAATCTGAGTTGGATGGGCTTGAATCGCCTTGTCCGCCAAACGTCGGGACAAAAGTTGCCTTAGGGCTGGTAGGCCATGGGGGGAGCTATAATGGGTGAGATTGGCACTCGGATCGCGGGCCATCTGTCGCAGGAAACGCCGTATATCAGCCTCAGGCATCCATGTGTCGGGTAGCCAACCGCATCCCGGTTTTAGCAATTGCTTCTGGTCGTCAAGGGATTGGCGAGTTAGCCAAAGTGGATCAATTGCCGGGTCAAGGCTCGGCCCCGTATCTGTGAGCGAGAAGGGGGGTAAATGCCCGGCAATGTAAAAGCCCGATCCGGGCCGCGAGAGAATGATACCCTCAGCTACAAGTCGCTCATAGGCATCGACTACCGTCGATTTTGATACCCGCATGCGTTTGGCGGTGTTGCGGATGGAGGGGAGTTTGACCCCTGGAGCGGTTTGACGGCTGGCGATTTGCTTTTGTATTGCACCCATTACCTTTTCAACAAGGGTGCCGCTTGAACTGGAATTTGCATTAGAGAGGGTCATTTGTATTGTTGCCGTACCGTTACAATTTGTTTCTACTGTACTGGAGTTATGCGGCTGTGGGAACAAAATTATATGGGGGTGGAGCCTTTCATCCAAGGATTTATTAGGCAGAATATTAAGTGTTTTTAAGCGGCATGAATTAAAGTTGAAACGGTGGAGAAACCACGGATGTTTGGCTTTGATTGACCGTGGGGTTTTGCGTAGCTATTTTGGTACAAGGAATGTTGTTTTTCATATTGTTTTAGCAGGTGCCATGGCTGAGTTAACGGGTTTTCAAGTGCACGCGGATGGACCGCGATATTATGAAAGTAATGTATCGTTGTTCATGGCGCCCTTTGTTGATGTGCTGGTTGAGGGGGCGGTTAAAAAGGGGCATTCTGTATTGGATGTCGCTTGCGGTTCTGGCTTTGCCGCCCGAGCGGCTTATAAAATTGCTGGTCCGGGCGCGCATATTGTGGGGAGTGATTTGAATCCGGGCATGGTGGCTATGGCTAAATCGTTGGGGGACGAGGGCCATGCGCTTCGAGGCAAGGGCCATGCGCTTGGGCATGGGATTTGTTGGCAACAGGCTTCAGCGTTGGAATTGCCCTTTGAGGATGGACAATTTGATGCGGTAATATCCCAGCAGGGGATCCAGTTTTTCAATGATATTGCTGGCGGGATAAAAGAAATGTCGCGCGTCTTGAAAAAGGGCGGTGTGCTTGCCGCCACGGTTTGGGCACCGCGCGCGCAATCGCCCTATCTCGATATTCTTTTCCAATTGTTGAATTCGCACTGTAATGGGGATGCCAAGGCTAATTCCTGCTGGCAGGTGAGTGGCAAAGGGGAAATATCTAACTGGTTTAGTGCCGCGGGTGTGGGGGAAGTGAATATCCAGTTGATCGAACGGGTAGTTCAAATGCCCACGATAACCTCGTATGTAAAAGATCACTTAAAAGCGTTGCCGCCGCCGTCTGTGGGCAATTTTTTTGACCTGCCTGAAAAAGAGCAGAACCAGATGTTGCATTTATTGGACAATCGTTTGAGCCAATATTCAACGTCGGATGGTTTTGACATGCCTGTTAGTTCTTATCTGGTGACAGTATCGCCCTAAGGGGCTTTAGCAAGCGCGCGCCGTGTGAGTAAGGCATTTCATCTGTACTGCTAAATTTCATCATTACAGTTTGTCGTGATTGGCCCACATTGTCTCTGGTGAGGAACATCGAGCGTTGGCAGTGTTCCTTAAAAAAGAGGACACGATGCTTGAAAACAAAAACGGCTGGATATACGGCTTTATCGGTGTTGTAATTTTTAGTGGTTCATTGCCCGCAACACGGGTTGCTGTTATGGATTTTGATCCCATATTTCTCACAATTGCTCGCGCGAGCATCGCTGGGGTATTGGCACTCGCTCTGCTCGTTTTGTTCCCACAAAAACGTCCAACACGAAAAGACCTTACCTCGTTGTTCATTGTGGCTGTTGGTGTCGTGGTTGGCTTTCCACTACTCACGGCACTGGCCTTGCAGCATATCACTTCAGCGCATTCAATTGTTTTTATTGGCCTGTTGCCACTCTCAACTGCCATTTTTGGTGTTTTGCGCGCCGGAGATTCGCCCCGGCCAGCGTTCTGGGTGTTTGCCGGTGGGGGCAGTATGCTGGTTGCAGGGTTTGCCCTGACACAGGATTTATCGGCCTCATGGACGGGCGACCTCTTGATGTTTGGCGCTATTTTGATTTGTGGCTTGGGGTATGCGGAAGGGGGGCAGTTGTCCCGCAAGCTTGGGGGGTGGCAGGTGATTTCCTGGGCGCTGGTTCTATCATTGCCATTGATGCTGCCTTTGACGTTGTTTGCTGTGCCTCAAACCTTCGAGGGGATAAGTCAGCCCGCATGGATTGCGCTTGGCTACGTCTGCGTATTCAGTATGCTTGTTGGTTTTGTGTTTTGGTATCGTGGGTTGGCAGAGGGGGGCGTTGCGGCTGTTGGGCAGCTCCAATTGTTGCAACCATTTATGGGGTTGATTTTAGCCGCCACATTGCTCCAAGAGGCCGTAAGTTGGCCTATGGGGGCTGTTAGTGTTGCAGTTGTGCTTTGCGTCGCGGGCGCGAAGAGATTTGCAACTTCGCCTGGAGCTGTTAAATCAGCTACAAAAGGTACTCGGTCCGGGAAGTCCCTCGTTGTAGATTGAAGTCTTTTTGAGGTGTAATTTTAGTCTTAAAGTTGAGAAGAGACGTGGCTAAAAAATATTGCCCGACCTTTCACGTTTTTCGCTTGCTAATGGGCTTGCAACCCCCTAGATAGTTGGAAATCCAGCCGTGCGAGGGTCTCGCGCGGCATTTAAGTATGGGTAAACGTTTTGTTTTGATTGAGATGTCTGCTTTGGGCGGGCATGAAATGAAAGATTGTCTGTAGATATGGCAAAAACTAATCCAATTCAGTTTTTACAACAGGTTCGCGCTGAGGTCAAAAAAGTTGTTTGGCCCACGCGTAATGAAACGCTTATATCCACCATTATGGTGTTGATTATGGTGTTGTTGGCCAGTTTGTTTTTTTTAGCGGCAGATCAGGTTATCGCCTGGTTTGTGCAATTGTTGTTGTCGATCCGCGCTTAGTTCGCGCCAATTAATAAGTAAGAGGCAAAGATACGTAAAATGGCCATGCGTTGGTATATAGTTCAGGCATACTCAAACTTTGAGCGTAAGGTGGCCGATGCCATCAACGAAACAATTGTTTCCAAAAAACTTGAAGACTATTTTGAGAATGTTTTAGTGCCCGTCGAAAAAGTTGTTGAAATGCGGCGTGGGCGCAAGGTTGATGCCGAGCGTAAGTTTTTTCCGGGCTATGTGCTGGTTAAGATGGAAATGACCGATGAATCGTTTCATCTGGTTAAAAATACGCCCAAGGTTACCGGGTTTTTGGGCTCGGATCATAAGCCTATTCCGATTTCTGAGGCCGAAGCGCAAGCGATCTTGCAGCAGGTACAAGAGGGCGTTGATCGTCCCAAGCCCTCCATCAGCTTTGATGTCGGAGAGCAGGTTCGGGTGTCTGATGGACCATTTGCTTCGTTTAACGGCGTGGTTGAGGAAGTTGATGAGGAGCGGGCGCGTCTTAAGGTTGAGGTATCAATCTTTGGTCGGGCAACGCCGGTTGAGTTAGAATATGGTCAGGTTGAAAAACTCTGACTGTGAGTGGGCATAGTTTTCAAGGGAAACTTTGAAGCTACGCCAGTAAATCCGTGGAAGAGACCGGTGGGGTGCCAACCTGCCAATGGTTCTTGTACCACGGCATTTTAAAAGCGATCCCGATGGGTCGAGAATGGAAGAAGAAAATGGCAAAGAAGATTACAGGCTATTTGAAGCTGCAGGTTCCTGCGGGTTCGGCGACGCCTTCACCCCCAATTGGGCCGGCCC
>JAJRRG010000271.1 GCA_024279675.1 Alphaproteobacteria bacterium | reverse complement strand
CCCAGTTAGAACGGCCCCGAAAATTTTCACATTCTTCATTATCTTCCTCCTTGTAAAACTCAAATACACGCTTCAACGCAACAAATTTGACTTCACGTTGATACGCCCTGTTCATCGCGCTTGAATTCCACACGACAACCATTTTTATCGAAAACATGCAGATCCTTGTCCGCAAAACCTATCTCGACAAATTCTCCAACTTGCTTTTGCACCAATCCATCCAACTTAAGCGTCAGCCCCACTGCCAGCTCATGCTCAAGACCCACATGGGTTTCTGCGCCCAGGAATTCACAATCAACAATCTGACATTTCAGACGACCCTTGCCAGTTTCCGCCAGATCAATTTTTTCTGCCCTGACCCCAATTGAAAAATCATCGCGAAAACCCGGAAGTGCACGCCCTTGAATTAAGGCCATAGGTGGCGCGCCAACGAACTCCGCTGCAAAGATATTGGCAGGCTGGCTATACAATTGGTCGGGGGTGCCAATTTGCTGAATGCGACCGTCTTTCATCAAGACAACCATGTCCGCCATGCTCATGGCTTCGGTTTGATCGTGGGTCACATAAACGACAGTAATCCCTAAATCACGTTGCAGTTTTTTAATGTCCTTGCGCACTGACATTCTAAGCTTTGCGTCCAGATTTGAAAGCGGCTCATCCATTAGGCAAAGCTTTTGGCCCGCCACAATTGCCCGTGCCAAAGCTACCCGTTGGCGCTGACCACCAGAGAGCGCGTTGGGTTTGCGATCCTCGTACCCCGTTAACCCCGTCATCTCCATGACATCGCGCAACTTCTCAAGGCGTTCAGCTCTGGGAACCCGGCGCACTTTCATGCCAAACATCACATTTTCAGCAACTGACAAATGCGGAAACAGCGCGTAGGATTGAAACACCATTGATAGGTTTCGTTTGGAAGCTGGCGCACCGGTAACATCATTGCCGTCAATTATGATTTTGCCCTCATCCGGCATTTCGAGCCCAGCAAGCAAGCGCAATGTTGTCGACTTCCCGCATCCGGACGGCCCCAAAAGCGCTACGAACGCCCCTTGCGGGATGTCGAGAGAAATATTTTCCACCCCAAGTTGGCCAGCCCAGCGCTTGGCTATATTGTCGAGCACGACAAAAGATTTGGACGTCATAATTTCCTATCTCCAACACAGCGCACCCGCTCAGCATTTTTCTCCATCAACTGGGTAAATTCATCGCCGGGTTGCTTATCGATGAGCACTTGATCAACATCCGCAATCGTCCCGCCGATGGCAGGGGCCGTCCTGCCAAATTTGGAGCTATCTGCAACCAGCAATGAAACCTTGGAATTTGCCCGAATACACTCGCGTATGCGAACCTCCCAGCTGTGGAAATCCAGAAGGCTTCCATCAACATCAATGCCCCCCACACCAAATATGCCAATTTCCACCCGATAGCTTTCAAAAATCCTCAAAACCTCATCACCAATAATGTCTCGATCGGGCACACGAACCTCCCCGCCCGGTAAAATAATGCGGTTAGAAGGCTCATGGCTAAGGGCCATGGCAACATTCAGATTATTTGTAATGACAGTCAGTCTCTTTTTTTGCTGAAGAGCCCACGCCACCATTTCAGGCGTTGTACCAATCGACAAAAAAATCGCATCCCCATCAGAAACCAATTTTGCCGCCGCGACACCAATTGCTTTTTTTTCATCAGAGTTTGTAACTGCCCTTTGATCATAGGGTAAATTTAGCGGTCCCTCAAACAACTCCGCGCCCCCATGCCGACGACGCAAAATATTTGCCTCACATAGCCCGTTCAAATATCTGCGAACCGTTTGCGGTGACACCCCAAGTTCATCCGACAACCCATCAACCGTCACCATGCTTCGCTCACGCGCAAGCTTAACAATTATATCATTTCTAATTTTTGTTTTGCTGGCCATAAATGAGCAATTCTCCAATTTTTCTTACAATAACGTTCATTTGAACTTTATTACAAGAGGAAAATACAAGAAATGAACTTTATCATGTCAATCACTAAAACAAACAGCAAGGTAAACACGCGCTTGAACAGTGTGGGTTGCAAAAAATCGAAAACCCAAGCCAACTCCTAAAAACGCTGACCCATCCGGTTGAAAACTGCCTTGAGGGCGCTCGCCCTGATTGTCCAGTATTTGAAAATCTTTCACAGGAGTTGAGCCAATATGAAATACATATCCATATGGAAACATGTTGGAACATGCCACCGGTTGGGGTGTGTCGCAGGATGATGTGGCAAAACTTGTTACCTATGTCGGGGCTTTACAAAGAGTAAACGGAATTTGAATACTTTGTTGTGCAATGGACAATTTTCCGACACAAATTTATTTCTATTCTTTAAGCTAAATAGTTGAATATGGTTTTCTTGATGCGACTTTGGTTACTCATAGTGAAGATTCTGGCGATTGTGCTGGCCACTTCAGTTTTGTCCCATGCAAGTGAGGTTGAAATTGATGCTGTGCAGGATGTGACCCCAATTCATTCAACTTCAGATCATCAGCATCAAAATACGGCGCCGCATCAGCATAGTACCGAGGCCCATTGCTCTGTTCATTTCCTGGCGTTTCCCAATGCACAAACCTGTATAAAATCTACGGAAAGAAACATATTTTCGCGTTCGACCATCGTCGCATTTATGGGCAAAAATTTTGCTTTCGACCCGCCGCCTCCCCGCCTTTGATTGCCGAAATTCCGTGTGAACTTTCACACATATAACAATGCAATCTAGGAAAAATCATGAATAATAAGGTTACAATCTGGCTTTTAGCCGGAACAATGCTCGTTTATGCCACGGCATCCACTCTCTCGCATTCTGGTGCCACCGGCGTGGTAAAACAACGCATGGATGGCATGGTTATGCTAGGCGCCCAAATAAAACTTCTTACGCCAATGCTGGTGGCAAACCAGCCCAAAGACTTCAATATCATAAAGTCGAGTTCACAAATAATTGCGCAACATGGTGGAGCCGCGTTGGCTGACCTGTTTCCAATAGACAGCATAAAAGGGCCATCAGTAGCACGGCCTGAAATTTGGTCCCGTTGGCCGGAATTTCAGGCATTGGCCGCTGAATTGGAATTTCTGGGACAAGAATTGGAACAATCTGCCGATAGGGCAATGATAGCAACAATCCAGCAGCCGGTTAAAATTGAAGTTGAAGTTGAAGAAGAACTGTCAGCGTGGGACCAGCTTAACGTTGATGTATTACTTGGTATTAAATCACCGGGCGAACTCGCAAGCGAAGCAAACGAAGCCCCATTGGAGCAAGCAGAAAATACCCTCCCTACAGTCCGTAACGTGGGAGCAATTTATACGGATATCCTTGCCACATGTTCCTCATGCCATACCTCATTTCGTAGGAGCCGGTGATGCGCATATTTTTAGTTATTATTATTTTGGCAATTTTTGGTGCAACCGGTGTGTTTGCCACTCTGCAACAATGGTCGCTCCCAGAGCCAGTAAATGTTGTGCGGGTGCCGGGCGACGTTAAACGTGGCGCATATCTGGCAAGGTTATCAGGATGTATTGCCTGTCACACCGCAAAGGAGGGCGCGCCCCTAGCTGGGGGTGTCCGGTTACAATCAAAATTTGGGACATTCATTTCTCCCAACATAACCCCCGATTTGGAAAATGGCATTGGCAGGTGGACCTTTTCACAGTTTGACAGGGCAGTCCGCCAGGGAATTTCCCCCGCGGGGCACAGCTACTATCCAGCATTTCCTTTTGAATTTTATGCAGCCTTAACTGATCGAGATATTTCCGATATATGGGAAGCATTAAAAGCGGTGCCACCCTCATCTGATATTTCTCAAAACCATCAGGTGGGATTCCCATTTAATTTACGCGATGGACTAAAGGTGTGGCGCACATATTTTGCACAAACCTACGAATATGCCATAGATGAAAACCGATCGGATAGGTGGAATCGCGGAAAATACTTGATCGAAGGCCCCGCCCATTGCGCAGCTTGCCATACGCCGCGAAATATATTTGGCGGCTTAAATATCCAAGCTGCACTTGCGGGGGACCCTCAAATGTTGGATGGAGGAAAATCACCCCCCCTGACGGTCCGCTCTCTCACTGAACGTGGGTGGACGGTCGAAAACCTCGAGACTGCGCTCAAATCTGGAATAACCCCCAATGGGGATGTTTTGGGCGGGAGCATGGCGGAAGTTATCCACGGCGGAACGTCTTATTTGTTAGATGAACATCTTAAAGACATGGCATTGTATCTAATGGATAAGGATCAATGAGTTTGGCTGACGATATTGTGAAGCCAATTGCAGTTCTTTTGCCGTTTAGATGCTGCATAAGGGACCCTATGAAATACATCTTAACAGCATTGATAGCTTTTGCCGCGCTGTTTGCATTGGGTGCCAGTCCCTCCAATGCAAACAGTTCAATAGAGTTTGTCGGCTTTGACAAAAGTGACCTGATGCAGATGTACGAACATTTTGGGGCACCCCAAAACGATAATTTTGTTCATAATCATTGTATCTGCAGCGCCGATGCGTTCATGGAAAAACCAGTTCCCAACAGTATTCCTTCAAATGAATTGAATATAAGCGGTTATGGTTTCGCGCCTGATTTATTTCATGGAATTCAAGTAAATCCAATTCTGGCTCCGCCGCGATTGTATGCATAAAACCAAAACGACACCCCCAAAAACCAATGCACACAAACAAAGTATAAAGCGTTTTATTTTGACTAACGTCATTCAAATAAAACGTTAAGGAGAACCATAGAATGAAACTTCCAACAACGCTTTCGCGAAGAAAATTTTTTGTTGGCGCCGCCTGCGCTATTACCGGGGCCGCTCTACCAGGATTTGCCTTAGGAGCAACGCGGCAACAACAAATTGATGAAATGCAAAAATATCAGGAAATGTATCAGGCACTTCCCAATGAAAAATTTCACATTCCTGCTGTGGACTTAACTCAAATTGATGCCGCATATTTGCGTCGATTTGGTGAGTATCAAACCACTGAATTGCCAGGAACTGTGGTTGTAGATACCGCGCAAAGGGTACTTTTTCTAACGCTGCCCGGAGGAAATGCGATCAGGTATGGCGTGGGAATAGGCAGGGCCGGATTTGCATGGTCTGGGCGCGCGCTCATTCATCACAAACGGGAATGGCCAACATGGACACCTCCAAGTGAAATGATTGCACGCCAACCCGAGTTGGAGGAGTGGCGCAACGGCATGCCGCCAAGTTTAGAAAATCCCTTGGGCGCAAGAGCACTCTATATATACCAGAATGGCAGGGATACATTATATCGCTTACATGGAACCGCCGATGCACAAACGATCGGCCATGCTGTTTCAAGCGGTTGTGTCAGGTTGCTACACCAAGATGTAATTGACCTTTACAATCGAGTGCCAGACAGCACGCCTATCATTGTGATTTAGGGTTGCGTTTCTTCAACAAATGGTTGGTGGCTGTGGCAATCATAGCCACCACCATAATTCTTGTTACGTGGTATTTGGCCCCAAAATCTGGTGGCTCTACAGATCGCTCCGGGCTGTTCCGAGCAAATGACAGGCAGGTCGTGGCTGCTGGAAGCGTCATATACGCACAAAACTGCGCATCGTGCCATGGGGTAAATCT
>JAJRRG010000270.1 GCA_024279675.1 Alphaproteobacteria bacterium | reverse complement strand
GATGGCGGTTACTTTGATGGGGCCCTGACCAACATCAATGGTATCGCCGTCAACTGTTACTTTATGGGCAAATTTGCCATGAACGCTGTCATAGCGCAACAAATGGGCATTGGTTTCAACCGGCCCTAGATCATTGATGGCAACCACCTGAATATCGGTGCGTCCCTGTTCGATGATTGCGCGTAAAATATTGCGCCCGATGCGTCCAAAACCGTTAATTGCGACACGAATTGCCATGATGTTTCTCCTTAAAAAATTGCTCGGCCATACGAAGGGCAGCCAGCTATATAATTCTTGTGCGTATTAAAATCTAATCACAGTTGTTTGTGTGTTCGGACATATTTACAACTGATTTTTGACCGCTTCAACGATGGAAGCGGCGTTGATACCAAAATGTTCAAATAAGACGTTGGCCGGGGCGCTGGCGCCGAAACTATCCATGCCGACAAATTGTCCATTGTCACCCAAAAGATGGTCCCATGGGGCTCTGACACCGGCTTCAACGGCCACGCGTGCTTTGGGCGTGCCCTTGATTTCAGCTCTATAGTCCTTGTCCTGTTGGTCGAACAGTTCAAGGCATGGCACAGAGATCACGCGGACAGAAATGTCGTCGTTTTCCAGTAGTTTTGCCGCGTCTAAGGCAATGCCCACCTCCGAGCCAGAGGCATAAATAAGCGCATCAGCATTGGCTGAACCATGAATGGCGTAGGCACCACGGGCGCAAAGGTTTGTACTTTCAACTTCAAGGCGCATCGGGCTTGTGCCCTGACGTGTCAGAGCCAAAATGGATGGGGTTGTTTTACTTTCAATGGCCAGTTGCCAGCACTCTGCGGTTTCCGTTGCATCGGCAGGGCGAAATACGTTGACATTGGGCATGGCGCGGAAGGAGGCCAAATGCTCTACCGGCTGGTGGGTGGGCCCATCTTCGCCAACGCCAATGGAATCATGGGTCATGATGTGGATAACGCGGATGCCCATCAGGGCCGCCAAACGGATGGAGGGGCGGCAATAATCTGAGAATACAAAAAATCCACCGGAATAGGGAATAATGCCCCCGTGCAGGGCCAAACCATTCATGATCGCGGCCATGCCATGCTCGCGCACGCCGTAATTGATAAACCGTCCGGCGTTGTTTTCGGCCGTGAAATCTTCAACCCCAGAGGTTTTGGTTAGATTTGAGCCATTTAGATCGGCAGAGCCACCCATGGTTTCAGGTAGAATGGGGTTGATGGCTTCCAGCACCATTTGGGAGGCTTTGCGGGTTGCAACCTTTGGTGGCTCGTTGGCAAAATCTTCCTTGAGAGTCTGGATTGTTTTTTCCAGAGTGCTGGGAAGTTCTCCACGCATGCGACGCTTAAAATCACGTCCGGCCTCGTTGTCTTTGGCTTCGTTTCGGGCTTCCCAATCCACGCGCCGACCGGTGGAGCGTAATCCTGCCAAACGCCAGTCGTCGATAATTTCTTCAGGAATATCATAAGGCTCAGCAGTCCAACCAAGGCTTTGGCGAACCCCTGCTGCCTCTTCTGCACCATAGGGGCCACCGTGGGCCTTTGGCAGACCGGCGCGGGTTGGTGCGCCAAATCCAGCGGTTGTTTTGCAGGCAATAAATGTTGGCCGGTCGCTTTTTTGCGCTTCTTTTAGAGCGGCAGTAATTGCTTTTTCATCATGGCCGTCAATGGCAATTGTATGCCAGCCATAGGCTTCAAACCGGGCGATTTGATTGGTGCTGTCGGCCAGGGAAACATATCCATCGATTGTAATGTCGTTATCGTCCCACATGACGATCAATTTGTTGAGTTTTAGGTGACCTGCCAAGGCGGCGACTTCATGGGAAATACCTTCCATCAAGCACCCATCACCAATGAGAGCATAGGTGAAATGGTTGACGATTTTGTCGCCGAACTCAGCCCGCAGTTTTGCCTCAGCAATCGCCATGCCAACCGCATTGCCAACGCCTTGCCCCAAGGGGCCGGTGGTTGTTTCAATGCCAGCTAGATGCCCAAATTCAGGGTGGCCGGCAGTTTTTGCGCCAAGTTGGCGGAAATTTTTAAGCTCGTCGATAGTGGTATCTTCATATCCCAACAAATGCAGGGCTGAGTAGAGCAACATCGAGCCATGCCCGGCGGAGAGAACAAAACGATCACGATTGGGCCAATTTGGTGCTTTTGGATCAAATTTCAGTATTTTGGAGAAAAGTACGGTTGCCATATCTGCAGCGCCGAGGGGCAGGCCGAGGTGACCACTTTTAGCGCGTTCAACACTATCAAGGGAGAGAACCCGAATGGCGTTGGCCATTGCGGTATGTTTGGCGGAATTGGACATGGTACGTTCGCTTCTTTGTTTGATACAATTTCTAGTCGACGTGGACATAGATAAGGCTATATTACCTTTAAGCTTAGGGTCGGATTTGTTCAAATTAATGAACATGCCTGAGACATACCGGGGTCATATATATGAGTCAATTCTTAGGTGATCCTATTTGATCATTTTTGCATGGCATTTTTTGAATGGTTGCATTGCAAGTGAGATTCAGGGTCAATTATGTCATGGGGAATCAATTTGTTAGGCGGGAAGCGGGAGAAGCTAGAGAATGAGTTCAAAATCTGTTGGGTCTGTAAGACCTGGGGGAAATGATTATGGGGCCGCCCATACCCGGGTGGAAACTGCTCTGAACCAGCGTGATGCCAGTTTGCGTTCGTTAAATGGCCGGGTTCGGTCAATTTCACGTATTGAAACCGATGTGGCAGCCCTTGAAAAGGATCGGGCCGCACTTATTAACGAACTGAGCCGTGTCTCTGGTCAGGCGAAGAAGTTGGACAAGGGTGCGGCGGAGGTTTCACGGCGGTTAGTCAATGCGATGGAAGACGTCAAATCGGTTCTGGATGAAGAGGGGACAAGCTGATGGGGGAGGTGAGTGTTGAAATCAATGGCCGTAAATTTCGCATGGCGTGTGAGGACGATCAAGAGGCCCATCTGACAGAACTAGCCCAACGCTTCAATACGCATGTGGAACAGTTTAAGGGTTCGTTTGGCGAAATTGGCGATAATCGCTTAACCGTCATGGCAGGGATTGCTGTGCTTGATGATTTGGTGGAAGCGGAGCGTCAAATCGCGCAATTGAAAGCTGAGATTTCGCAGGTGCAGGTCGATAAGGACGCAATAATTCAGCAGTCTAATGCGTTGGAACACGCCTTTGCGAAAACACTTTCTGAAACGGCGCGCAAGATTGAAGCGGTCGCTGTGGTGATCGATGAAACGGCAACTGGGAAGTAAATTTGCAACCTGATCAAAGAGCGTCAAGGAATTTGGGACCTTAATATTTCTTTATGAGGTGATTAGGCTTTGTCATTGGTTTGATTTATCCCTATATCTTTATTTGCTGCCCGGCGCGTGAGGACGCTTATTTTCCGGGGCCTTACGATTCTTAAGGGAGCTGTCCCTGATCTCGCCCGTGGGCTTGGTCACACGGCGCCCACCTATACTATAGGTTCCCAAGGATCAT
>JAJRRG010000269.1 GCA_024279675.1 Alphaproteobacteria bacterium | reverse complement strand
AGGGGTGATTGAAAATTCAAAGACCGCTTTTCAGCGCGCCATCAAGGCGGGTTATTCTATTGAATGCGACTTACAGCTAAGCGGCGATGGCATCCCTGTAATATTCCATGACCCAGAACTGGATCGCCTGACAAAACAAACGGGCCCCGTCACAAAATTAAGTGCCGGTCAACTAACCCGAATACGCCTAACCGCAAGTAAAAAGGGTGACACGCCACAGACATTTGAACAGTTACTGCAATTGGTAGATGGTCAGGTTCCGCTAATCGTGGAGTTAAAAAAACAAACGGACAACCGCAACGAAGCCCTATGCAAAGCGGCTGTTGCCCTTGTTCAAAATTACAAAGGCCCGATTGTCTTCAAGTCATTTTACCCAAGTATCCTTGCCAGTGTACGTGCCGCAGGATTTACGGGCCCCATTGGCATTATCGTCACAAAAATCACACCCGAAAACGACCATTATCATGAACTTAGCGTCTTTGAACGCCTGATCGTGCACTATGTTTTGCACTACCCTAAAAGCAAATTTAATTTCATTTCCGCCAATTTTAAGGCTCTGGATTTACCAGCAATTCGTTTCTTTCGCAAAATCGGTTTCCCCGTCATGACTTGGACGATTAAATCCTTTGAGATAGAACAAAAGACCCGTGGACATGCGGATCAATTGGTCTTTGAAAACTACCTGCCCTATCGGGCCTCGCAATAAATTGCCCCACAGGAAATTGCCCCGGAATAAAATATCAGACATAGAACTAACGGCGAAAGTTTATGCAAATACCGCCGCCATAGAGCCACAAATATGGGATGCACTGGCGAGCCAAAATCATGCGATACAAAACACCAGCTCATCCATCAATCCGTTTCTGCGCCATGCTTTTTTTCTAGCCCTTGAAACCTCACTTAGCGCCGTCCCCGAGACAGGTTGGCAACCCCAGCATATTTTGCTTTTTCAAGATGAAAAGCCCGTCGGTTTACTTCCTTTGTTTCTAAAGTCCCATTCACAAGGGGAATATGTTTTTGATCACGGGTGGGCGCAGGCCTATGAACAAGCAGGTGGGCATTATTACCCAAAGCTGCAATCCAGCGTGCCCTTTACCCCGGTGACAACACCCAAATTGTTGGTTCCATCGGGAAACATTTCCCACAAAATCGCCCTACTAGATAGCGCGCAACAACTGGCAAATCACCTCGGCGCTTCCTCGGTGCATGCCACGTTCCTTGCGCCAGACGAAGAAGTATTAGCAGAGGAAATTCCAAACTGGATTGTCCGCCATGACACGCAATTCCATTGGAAAAACAAAGGCTTTTCAAGTTTTGCAGATTTTACAGCAACCCTTTCCTCCCGCAAAAGAAAAACCATCCGCAAGGAAAGAGAAAATGCCCTAAGCACTGGCCTAAAGGTGCAATGGATAAAAGGGGAGGACATAGGCGAAAGCCATTGGGATCGTTTCTTTGAATTTTATCAGGATACCGGCGCACGCAAGTGGGGGCAGCCCTATCTGAACCGTCAATTCTTCTCACTATTGTCCCAACACATGCCAGAAAGTCTTGTGTTAATGTTCGCCATGGATGGGGACGTCCCTATCGCTGGCACCCTCAATTTCATTTCAAACGACACACTTTATGGCCGCTACTGGGGATGCGCCCGCGATGTACCCTTCTTACATTTTGAACTGTGCTATTATCAAGCCATCGATTATGCCATTGCCCAAGGGTTAAAAACCGTTGAAGCCGGCGCACAAGGGCCGCACAAGCTTGCCAGAGGCTATGAGGCCACCCTCACCCGTTCCATCCACTATTTGCGCGATCCCGGATTGCATGAGGCGGTAAAAAATTATCTGGAATTGGAACGCGATGCGGTCGCGCGAGATAAAAATCAACTTGATCTTGCCGCACCGTTTAAAAAACAATAATTTCAAAACACATCCGCAAACCAATTTATGGAGGCCCATCGTGACCAGCTATGACAAAGAAAACATTTTCGCCCAAATATTGGCTGGAAAAATCCCATCGGTAAAAATCTTTGAAAACGATGTTTGCTTGGCCATAATGGATGCTTTTCCGCAAAGCAAAGGCCATGGGCTTATCATCCCCAAAGCCCCATCCTGCGACTTGTTGGACGCCAATCCGAGCGACCTCAGCGGTGTGATTACCCACGTGCAAACGCTGGCAATCGCCACAAAAAAAGCCATGAACGCTGACGGCATTCGCATCGCGCAATTCAATGGGGAAGAGGCCGGGCAGACTGTATTCCACCTGCATTTCCACGTTATCCCCGCCTATAAAGGGGTGAAAATGGGTGCCCATAGCGAAGGCATGGCCGATATAAATGAACTCAATCAACAGGCCGACTTAATCCGCACGCAACTTTAACAGAGAAATAAGGGGCTCAACCGAGCCCCATTATCCCTGAATCATTTTCTTTAGAACCGTGGCCAACACATTGAAATCAAACAAGCTCTTGGCAATCAAAATCATTTTTTGGTTTTAGCCTTAGCTTTGGGCCCTGGTTTTGCCTTGTGATCCGATTTGGGGTTGGCTTTAGGGGGGATTTTTCGTTTTCTGGCAACTTTAGGCCCGGTTATCGCCTTGGGACGCGCCGGGGTTGGCGGCGAAGACACAAGTTCCAACTTAGCATCATCCCCCTCACCCACAACACTGACCTTAACGGTGCCGCCCTTGGTCAACGGCCCAAACAACACCTCATCTGCCAGCGGTTTCTTGATATATTCCTGAATAACCCGCGACAAAGGCCGCGCACCCATAGTTTCGCTGTACCCGCGTTTGGCAAGCCAATCCGCCGCCTCAGGTGTCAACGAAATAGTCACATTCCGTTCGGCAAGTTGGGTTTCCAATTGCAAAACAAATTTTTCCACAATCCGATGCACAACGTCGCGCGGCAATGGATTGAACGATATAATCGCATCAAGTCGATTGCGAAATTCCGGCGTAAACATGCGGTTGATCGCATCCTCATCATCCCCCGCCTCGCGCTTGCGGCCAAAACCAATGGGCGATTTCGCCAACTCAGCCGCCCCGACATTGGAGGTCATAATCAAAATCACATTGCGAAAATCAATGGACTTACCATTATTATCGGTAAGCTTGCCATAATCCATGACCTGCAACAGAACATTAAACAAATCCGGATGGGCCTTTTCCACCTCATCAAGCAACACGATACAATGGGGATTTTGATCAACCCCGTCCGTTAACAATCCACCCTGATCAAACCCGACATAGCCCGGAGGGGCACCAATTAAACGCGAAACAGCGTGGCGCTCCATATATTCGGACATATCAAAACGCAGCACTTCAACGCCCAGCGTATCGGCGAGTTGGCGCGCCATTTCAGTTTTGCCAACCCCCGTTGGGCCAGTAAACAAGTAAGAGCCAATGGGTTTCTCCGGCTCACGAAGCCCAGCGCGGGCCAGCTTAATGGCTGAGGACAGCGCATCAATAGCTGTGTCTTGCCCAAACACCACATGTTTCAAATTAGTTTCCAGATTGAGCAACAATTCAGCATCTGTGCGTGATACCGAGCGCGGAGGAATACGCGCAATGGTCGCAATGGTCGCCTCAATGTCACTCAAGCCAATGACTTTTTTACGCTTTTCTGCTGGCAACAGTTTTTGCGCCGCGCCAGTTTCATCCACCACATCAATGGCCTTATCGGGCAGTTTGCGGTCATTGATATAACGGGCCGATAATTCAACTGCCGCCTTGATGGCATCATTGGTATATTTGACGTTATGAAACTCCTCATAATAGGGCTTGAGGCCTTTCATAATGTCGATCGCTTCAGAAACACTTGGTTCTTTAACGTCGATTTTCTGGAACCGGCGCACCAAGGCCCGGTCTTTTTCAAAAATCTGCCGATATTCCTTATAGGTCGTCGACCCAATACAGCGCATATCGCCAGACGCTAAAGCAGGTTTCAATAGATTGGATGCATCAAGCGCGCCCCCAGAAGTCGCGCCAGCACCAATGATAGTATGGATTTCATCAATAAACAGGACAATTTCTGAACGTTTTTCCAGCTCCTTCATCACTGCCTTTAAGCGCTCTTCAAAATCACCACGGTATTTTGTTCCCGCCAACAACGCGCCCATATCCAAAGCATAAATTTGCGTCTCCATAAGCACTTCGGGAACATTTCCTTCAGTAATTCTGCGCGCCAACCCCTCAGCGATAGCAGTTTTACCTACCCCCGCATCCCCCACATAAAGGGGGTTATTCTTGGAGCGTCGGCACAAAACCTGAATAGTGCGATCAAGTTCAGCCTGCCGCCCGATGAGCGGATCAATTTTCCCGGCCTTGGCCTTTTCATTCAAATTGACGCAATATTCGTCCAAGGGTGATTTTTTTGGTGTACCTTCGCCCGCGTCACCCGCATTTTCTTCACTCGCATCAGTCAATTCAGTTTCAGCAACATAATTGCCAAACTTTGTAATGCCGTGGGAGATAAAGTTCACCGCATCCAAGCGGGTCATATCCTGCTGCTCAAGAAAATAGGCAGCATGACTTTCCCGCTCAGCAAAGATCGCAACGAGAACATTGGCCCCGTTCACTTCGTCCCGTTGGGCCGATTGCACATGGATGACGGCACGCTGAATTACCCGCTGAAAAGCTGCGGTATAACGCGTTTCAATACCGGTATTTTCCTTTAGGCTTTCAAGTCCCTCATCCAGAAAACGCGTAAGATCCTGACGTAAATTATCCATATGCACATCACAGGCACCAAGGACAATCATTGCATCCTTGTCCTCTATCAAGGCCAATAGCAAATGCTCCAGCGTCGCAAACTCATGGTTGCGCTCGCGGGCGAAATTCATCGCCTTATGAAGTGTTTTTTCCAGAGATGTTGTAAAAGAAGGCATACGGTAATTCCTTTGTTAAGGTCCCTGTTAGTTTAATTTATTTTTTTTCCATCACACATTGTAACGGATGTTGCTCTTTTTGTGCCGCATCCATCACCAACATAACTTTGGTTTCAGCCACTTCATATGGATAGACACCACATTCTCCGACCCCGTTCATGTGGACGTGACGCATAATTCTGTTTGCGTCATCACCACCCTTTTGGAAAACATCCATCAAAATTCTAACCACAAATTCCTGCGTGGTAAAATCATCATTGAGTAACAAAACCCTATAAAGACTGGGCCTTTTGGTCTTGGGACGCACCTTCGTAGCGACCCCGATTTCTCCATCGCGATCGTCTTTATCACCATTGTCACCTGCGTGTTCAGGCCGATTTTGCATACTAGTATTTTTGATCATCTCAATAGGTTCTATTCAAATTTGGTTTAGCTGTAAGTTGAAACACAATGGTTTGCATTATGTAAGACTTTTCCCCCTCTTGTTAAGGGGGGATGTGGCATTTATGTGCCGTAAATGAAGTGTTGACCAATTCTAAAAAAAATACATCGCATTTTTACAAGTTCGT
>JAJRRG010000268.1 GCA_024279675.1 Alphaproteobacteria bacterium | reverse complement strand
GCCATTGGTGCGGTGCCCTCGGATGCAACCAGTAATTATCTGGTGCTTGGAGAATTGGCCCTTGATGGACGTATTTCACCTGTGTCGGGGGTACTTCCCGCTGCCATCGCGGCAAATGCACGTGACATGGGGATAATTTGCCCGGCGGCATCCGGCTCAGAGGCGGCTTGGGCGGGGGAGGAGATAGATATAATTGCGCCGGACAATTTGTTAGCGTTGGCCAACCATTTGGCCGGACATCAATTAACCCCGCGCCCCATCGCGGCAAGCAGGCCTAAGGCAAAAAATTTGCCAGACTTAAGTGAAATTCGCGGTCAGGAGGTGGCGCGACGTGTGCTCGAGATTGCAGCGGCGGGCGGACATAATATGCTGATGATTGGCCCACCAGGCGCAGGAAAATCTATGCTTGCGGCGCGACTCCCTTCGATTTTGCCCCCCCTAAATCCCAAGGAAATGCTCGATGTTTCCATGATTCAATCCATTGCTGGGGAATTGGGGGGCGGACAAATATCTGATCAACGCCCCTTTCGCTGTCCCCATCATTCAGCTTCGATGGCGGCACTTGTGGGAGGGGGCCTTAAGGTGCGCCCCGGTGAGGTGTCCTTGGCCCACAATGGGGTATTATTTTTGGATGAATTGCCTGAATTTTCGCCCCAGGTGCTCGATGGGTTGCGCCAACCTTTGGAGGCGGGGGAGACTTGCATAGCGCGGGCGAATGCGCGCATTACCTACCCTTCACGCTTTCAGCTGATCGCCGCAATGAATCCGTGTAAATGTGGACTTGCGGGCACCCCAGGGCATACGTGCCGGCGGGGGGATCGGTGCGCGAGCGATTATCAGGGGCGGGTCTCTGGGCCATTTCTTGATCGCATAGATTTACGCATAGATGTTCCCGCGGTTACAGCCTCGGATATGATTGGTCGATTTGAAGCGGAAACAAGCGCTGAGGTTGCTGCTAGAGTTGCAGTTGCCCGCCAACGACAACTGCAACGTTTTGCTTCCTTGGGGCAGGACGATATTCATACAAATGCCGCCGCGCCCCCCAACCTGATAGAAAAGATCGCCAATCCAGATCGTGAAAGTCAGACGCTTCTTGTACAGGCGGCTGAAAAGTTTTCTCTTTCGGCGCGCGCCTATCACCGGGTGCTAAAAGTCGCACGAACTTTAGCAGACTTGGGCGGAGTGGAAAAAGTCACGCGAACTCATATCGCAGAGGCACTGTCCTATCGATTAAACATTGCCATTTCTTAAGAAAAATAGGCTTTATCACCACACGACAATGTGAAATATTTTTCACCAATATGTAGTTTTCTGAGAGTTCAGTCAGAGCCTGTTAACAGGTGTTGCGCTATTATCAGGCACGGATTGAATGGAAAAAATGTCAAGAATACAAGCGCAATTGGTGGACTGGGATGATCGGCGCGGCTTTGGCTTTGCGCGACTGCAGGGTGGTACACAACGGGTGTTTGTGCACGTTAAGTCCCTAAACCCCAATATGCCGCGTCCCCAAAGCGGTGATAAGTTAGAATTAAGCATCGTGAAGGGGCGCAATGGCCGCCCCGCGGCACAGAAAGTGGACATTTTGGGCCAGAAAACCGGTCTGTCCTCACCTCTTTCGTTGCATTTAGCGACCGCCGCAATGCTGCTCATTCTTATTCAGATCAATTTGATGCTTCAAAACATTCCCATGTGGCTCACAAGCTTTTATGTCACTTTTGGTGCGCTGGCGGTAATCGCCTACTCTTGGGACAAGAAGGCCGCTCGAATTGGTGCCTGGAGAATTAGTGAAACCAAGTTGCACGCCATTGATGCGTTGGGAGGTATCGTTGGCGGATTGTTGTCCCAACACCTTTATTCCCACAAGCTAAACAAACGTTCGTTTCAGAAAACAACTCTTGTCATCGTTGTTTTTCATGCGGCCCTCTTGGGTGCATTAGGCGCTGGTTTGTTGACCCTGCCAAATTTGACATAGCTCGATTAAGCCCTGCTATTTATTCTTGTTGCCCAATCTCAATCTCACACCAATGATGATAGGGATTGTCTGGCGTGCAAATAATGGAAGGAAAATGCGGATTGTTGAGGGCGGCAGGGAGCATTTGATCCTCGAGGCACAGCCCCGAATAGGCCCCGTACTTTTGCCCGGTTAAGCCGATACTCTTCGTTGCAATATGGGCGCCATTATACAACTGGACGCCGGGCCGGTCAGAATACAATTTCAAATATAGCTCGGCATCAGGGCCAATAACTTGTGCAACCGGATCGCTTGCAGATCGTTTTGCATCCAATACATAATTTATGTCGTAATCCCAAGCTTGCCCTTCCGTGTTACGAAGAGTTTTAGGTTCTTGAAAATCAAATCTACTGTTCTCAACGGGCCTTATGTCACCGGTTGGAATGAGGTCCGCATCAACCGGAGCATAATGGGGAGCTGCGATGCAAAGTTTGTGATCTAGAATAGTTTTTGCAGGTACAGTTTTTGCAAGGACAGTGTTTTTCTGCCCAAGGTTAAAATAATTATGCTGGGCAAGGGATATGGGTGTGGGACAATCAGGTATCCCTGACAGCTTAATCTCTAAACGACTGCCCACCAGTCTATAGAGAATTTCAAATTTGATCGTGCCGGGAAAGCCCATGGCTAAGTGAGCACTGGTATGGGTAAATGATACAGAATTATCACCGTCGTTTGTTGCCAAGTTCCAAACTTGATGGTGGAGACCTTGTACGCCCCCGTGTAAGATATTGTTTCCCTCATTGGCTGCAAGTGGAAATTCTTGTCCACCAAGTAAAAATTTAGCGCCACCTATGCGGTTGGCAACGCGCCCCACGATGGCACCGAAATAAGCCCCATGGCGCACATAGGGTTCAAAGGTGTTAAAGCCAAGCACAACAGAGCGTAATCCCTCACTGACAGGTACTCTCCAGTCACGAATTGCGGCCCCATAATTAAAAACATCAATCTCAACCCCGGCCGCACTCGTTAGGGTTGCTTGAACAATTTTTTGCCCCTCGTGCGTGCCAAAAATGCCGGTTTTTATCATATTCTGTGTCCTATCAATCGTGAACGACATAGTTTTGGTCAGTATTTACTATATTTAATTTTACAATTGAATTAATACATTTATCAATATTCAATCAGAACTCTCCTGTGACCCCATATCGAAAGGCAAAAATCTGTGAGTGAAACAAAGTTAACTGCAACCTATTTGGGTTTGGATATAGGCACATCCGGGGTTAAGGGCGTCCTACTGGATGTCGCTTCAAATCTAATTGGCGACGCAACAGCTCCCTTATCAGTTTCGCGTCCCCAAACGGGTTGGTCGGAGCAGGAACCAGAGGACTGGTGGGACGCATGTGTCGGGGTGATTGATGCCTTGAGCAAATCCCACCCTGAAAAACTTGCTGCCCTCAAGGCTATTGGCTTGTCCGGGCAGATGCACGGCGCGACATTGCTTGATAAAAATCATCATGTATTGCGCCCGGCAATCCTGTGGAACGATGGCCGCTCGTCTGCTGAGTGTGCCCAAATAGAGGACATATGCCCGGCGTCGCGCCAAATTTCTGGTAATATTGCCATGGCTGGATTTACCGCACCCAAGATACTTTGGACCAAAAACAATGAGCCGGAAATTTTTGAAAAAATAGCAAAAGTTCTTTTGCCCAAGGACTATATTCGTTTTCGTTTGAGTGGAGAGTTCGTTTCAGAAATGTCCGATGCTTCGGGCACCCTTTGGTTGGACGTAGAAAAGCGCGACTGGTCTGATGAATTGCTTGATGCAACCAACTTAACCCGCAAACATATGCCTGACTTAGTGGAGGGAAGCCAAGTTTCCGCTGAACTGAGTACATCGTTGAAATCCCGTTGGAACATTACGGGCGCTGTAGTTATTGCGGGTGGCGGGGGAGACAATGCCGCCTCCGCCTGCGGCATCGGAGCAATACGCCCAGCAGAGGGTTTCGTATCCCTTGGCACCTCAGGGGTTTTGTTCGTATCCAACGATAAGTATCGCCCCAATACCAAAAGCGCCGTACACGCCTTTTGCCACGCAATTCCAGATACCTGGCACCAGATGGGAGTTATCCTTTCGGCAACAGATAGTTTGAACTGGTTGGCTTCAATTACGGACAAAAGTCCCATCGAGCTTTCAGGTATGGTGGAAACGGATTATACTGGCCCAACGGATGAATTATTTCTACCTTACCTATCAGGGGAAAGAACCCCGCATAATAACGCCATGGCCCGGGGAAGCTTCACTGGCCTTTCCCATTCTTCTACGCCCACCAGTATGGCACAAGCCGTAATGGAGGGGGTCGCCTTTGCATTTCGCAATTCGCAAAAAGCACTGGCAGATTCGGGCACAAAAATTGAGCAATTAATCGCCGTTGGAGGCGGGTCAAATTCTGCCCTATGGCTGAAAATGATCGCGACAAATTTGAATATGGAAATTCTAGTGCCCCAAAACGGTGATTTTGGCGGTGCGTTTGGCGCGGCGCGCTTGGGAATTTGTGCTGCAACCGGTGCTGATCCCAAGGAAATTTGTGTTGCACCAGAAATCAGACAGGTCATTCAACCAGATCAGGATCTGGCTGTGGCCTACAATGACCAATACCAGCGCTTCTGCGCAATGTACCCCGCAATAGAAGAGGTTTACTCATGAGTAATTTTTTTGGTGATCAGCCAGTCATTCAATTTGAGGGGCAGAATAGCTCTAACCCTCTTGCTTTTCGTCATTATGACAAAGACGAAATCGTCATGGGTAAAACCATGGCGGAGCATTTGCGTTTCGCTGTGGCATATTGGCACTCGTTTGCCTGGGAGGGGACGGACCCGTTCGGTGGACAAACCTTTGACCGACCTTGGTTTGGCAACGATATGGCGGCGGCAAAACTAAAAGCGGATGTAGCCTTTGAAATGTTCTCTATTCTGGATGTGCCCTATTTTTGTTTTCATGATGCCGATGTACGCCCGGAGGGTGAGACCTATGCGCAATCTGTTCAACGCTTGAATGCGCTTGGTGATATATTTGAAAAAAAAATAGCCCAGACTGGGGTGAAACTCCTTTGGGGTACGGCCAATCTGTTCTCCCACAAACGCTTCATGTCTGGCGCAGCGACCAACCCCGACCCTGATGTTTTCGCCTATGCTGCCGCAACCATTAAAGCCAATATGGATGTCACCCACCGTTTGGGTGGGCAAAATTATGTACTGTGGGGCGGACGCGAGGGTTATGAAACCCTGCTCAATACCGATATGACCCGCGAGTTCGACCAAATGGGCCGCATGCTCAACATGGTGGTTGAATATAAACACAAAATAGGATTTTCCGGCGCAATATTATTGGAACCCAAGCCCCAGGAACCTTCAAAACATCAATATGATTATGATGTGGCCACGGTGTACGGATTCTTGAAAAAATATGGGCTTGAGAATGAGATTAAGGTCAATATCGAGGTGGGCCATGCCATTCTCGCGGGCCATACATTCGAGCACGAGGTTGCAACGGCAACGACCCATGGAATATTGGGATCGATTGATATGAATCGAAATGATTATCAATCTGGCTGGGATACAGACCAATTCCCCAATAATGTGCCCGAAGTAGCACTGGCCTATTATCACATTCTAAAAAGTGGTGGCTTCACCAATGGCGGCACAAATTTCGATGCGAAACTGCGCCGGCAATCCATTGACCCGGTGGATTTGCTGCATGCCCATGTCGGGGGCATGGATACGTGTGCGCGCGGGTTAAAAGCTGCCGCTGCCATCATTGAAGATGGAACCTATGACGACTATATCGAGAAGCGTTATGCGGATTGGACCGGGGCGGAGGCACAAGCCATGTTAAATGGGGAACGTAGTCTTGAACAGATCGCGGCCCGGGTTGAAAGCCAAAATATCAGCCCTGAACCCCGATCGGGCGGGCAGGAATATCTGGAAAATCTCATAAATCGCTTCGTTTAAGCATTTCGGGCAATAAATTTTTGACAAAACCGCTTTCCCCGTTTGCCCCTGTTGGCAAGCGGGTTTATCTGGCCTAGGCTAAACTTAACGACCTGTTAATGAGTGCAACAAGCGATAAACCAGTGCCAATGGAACAAGCGCCTTTTCTTTTCCCCCCTGAAGTGTCCCGGAAAGCCACGCCACTAAACCGTGGCGAAAAGCCGGCGCCCATCACCCCGATGCTGGCGCAGTTTTTTTAGATCAAGGCTGTAAATCCCGGCTATTTACTATTTTATCGCATGGGGGACTTTTATGAACTGTTTTTTGAGGATGCTGAAATTGCCTCAGGGGCTTTGGGCATTGCGCTGACCACAAGAGGCTCGCATCTTGGGGTGGCGATCCCCATGTGCGGCGTGCCGGTGCGCGCCCATCAGGAATATTTACGTAAACTCATTTCCTTTGGTCATCGCGTGGCAATTTGCGAGCAAATGGAAGATCCCGCCGAGGCAAAAAAACGCGGAAACAAGTCAGTTGTTAAGCGTGATGTGGTGCGTTTGGTAACCCCCGGCACCATAACCGAAGACAATTTGTTGCCCGCCCAGACAAATAATTTCCTTGGAGCCTTGAGTATCGTGCGCCATGGGGAAACAGATTTCGCTTTAGCATGGGCCGATATTTCAACCGGCGAAAGTTATGTCGTTGACCTAACCCTTGATCAATTGTTTGATGAATTGGGCCGTCTTGATCTTGCCGAACTCATTCTTACTCAAAAAACGTGGGATCAGATTGGTGATCAAATCCATGTGTTACAAAATCTGGTTTCCCACATCTCTGTTCAAGAATTGCAAAGCCTTGAAACGGGCTCACAACCGGACAATGTGGCACATGATGTACTCAAAGAAGCCTTTCCAGAGCTTTCCGCATCCAGTTTTACCCATGCGTCTCGCGCGGCCCTTACGGCACTGGTTGCCTATGTTGCCAAGACGCAAAAAGCCGCAGGTATTGCCCTGCGCCCCCCTGAGGTAAATAAACTCAATCAAAATATGCATATTGATTTGGCCACATGGTCCTCACTTGAGATATTGCGTACCAATGGCGGGGACATAAAAGGCTCCTTGCGCCACGCCATTGACAGGACAATCACTGCGGCCGGCTCCCGCTTGCTTTGTCGTCGTCTCACCGCTCCTTTGGCCGATGACAAACTGATCAACGACCGTCTTGATATGGTTGAGGCATTGGAGGGGAATACGGCCCTCTCGCAAAACCTGCATCAGGCATTAAAGGGCATGCCTGACCTCACGCGACCTTTAACACGCCTCAGCCTTGGGCGCGGTGGTCCGCGCGATTTGGTTCATATTGCCCTTGCGCTACAAAGCGCGCAAAACGTTCTGCATTTACTTAAAGAGGATGAAGAAAAACCCTCAGATGTTACTCTCCCTTTGGGGTTTTCTGAGATCATGAAGGCACTTGAGGACGCGCCCCAAGCCTTGGCTAAGGATATTTTGGCGACCCTGATTGATCAGCCGCCCCTGTTGGCGCGAGATGGGGAGTTTGTGCGTCAAAACTGCCATGAGGAGCTGGACCGGCAAAGAACATTGGCTCGTAAAAGCCGCACTATAATCAGTGAAATGCAAGCGCAACTGGCCCTTGAAGTAGATATAAAACCACTTAAAATCAAACACAATAAAGTGCTTGGGTTTTTCATTGAAGTGCCGGTTGCCTATGGCAAAAAGTTGCTTGAGGCACCCTTTATCCAAAAATTTATCCATCGCCAAACCATGGCTAATGCTATGCGGTTCACCACAACACACCTCAACGAGCTGGAGGGGGAAATCTCCCGTGCCCAGCACATGGCGGTGGAATTTGAAGTCGCTCTCTTTGATGCATTTCGCAATGCGGTTTTGGAAAAAATCCCAGCCCTGCGACTAACATCAGATGCGCTGGCCAATATTGATGTGACTTTGTCCATGGCAAATCTGGCCGCTGATGCATCCTATTGCCGCCCTAAAGTTGATCGCTCATTGAGCTTTAAGATTACAGGGGGGCGACACCCAGTTGTAGAGCAAACTCTGGCGGCACAGGGGCAGGATTTTGTCACCAATGATTGTAATCTCTCTGATGTGTTGCATCCGGTAAAAAAGGGGAAAAAGAAAACAAAAGATAAGAGTTCCGGCGGGCAATTATGGTTGGTTACAGGACCCAACATGGGGGGGAAATCCACATTCTTGCGTCAAAATGCTTTGATTGCGATATTGGCGCAAATCGGCTCGTTTGTTCCTGCAAAAAGTGCTCATATCGGTATCGTTGATCGTTTGTTTTCGCGGGTTGGGGCCTCTGATGATATTGCGCGGGGACGCTCCACTTTTATGGTTGAGATGGTTGAAACCGCAGCAATTCTAAATCGAGCAACAAAACATTCTTTGGTAATTCTTGACGAGATCGGACGCGGTACTGCAACCTTTGATGGCTTGTCTATCGCCTGGGCAACGGCGGAAGCTTTGCACCAAACAAATGCATCTCGGGCTTTGTTTGCGACCCATTTTCATGAAATGACGTCGCTGAGTGACAAGTTGGAACGCGTTTCAAATCACACCATGAAGGCCCGTGAATTTGAGGGGGAAGTGGTGTTTTTACACGAGGTAACTGAGGGAGCTGCTGATCGCTCCTATGGTATTCAGGTTGCGGCCCTTGCCGGCTTACCCGAAGCGGTGCTTATCCGTGCTCGAGAAATTCTAACTATTCTTGAGAATGAAAATTCGTCCAAACCCGGTAAGTTACTGGATAACCTATCCCAATTTGTTGCGCACGCTCCCCAAAAAGTGGCGCGAGATAATCCGGTTTTTGATATGATTGATAACTTGCATCCTGATGAGCTGACCCCGCGCCAAGCCATCGAATTTATTTATGATCTTAAAAAAATGCGCACCGAAAGCTCATCAAAACCCAATAGAAGAAATTGATTTGATGAGCACAGTAAAAACAAAAAAAACAGGAACAAAAAAACCAACCAAAGCTTTCAAATTGCAAACTGCGAAAATAATTCTTGAACGGTTATTCCAGCAAATTGGTACAGATGATCCTAAATTGCCAACTTCTCGTTTGGCTCTGTTAAAATTGCTAAAATCTGTTCTAGCGCATGCAAAAGCGACGGTGGAGCAGGATTTACTGGCGGATAAGCGTGGTACAAAATGTGCGCAAAATCTATCTCATACGGAAGATGAAATAATTCGTGCAATTTATACATTTGCAATTGAACATGTATTTGGTGCGAAAAAATCAGCTTCTCCTCAGATATGTATCGCGGCGGTTGGGGGATATGGCAGGGCTACCTTGGCGCCGGGCTCGGATATTGATCTCCTGTTCATTTTGCCAAAAAAACAAGATAAGCAAATGGAGGCCGTTACCGAATATGTCCTCTATATGCTTTGGGATTTGGGTCAAAAAGTTGGTCACGCCGTTCGAACACTGGACGAATGTCTTTCGATGGCAAAAATCGATATGACCATCAGAACCGCAACCCTTGAATCGCGCTTTTTGACTGGAAATAATGAAGCTTTCGCAATTCTTGGGGAACGTTTTAATAGGGAAATAATATTAGGAACCGGCCCTGAATTCATTGACGCCAAGTTGATTGAACGCGATGTGCGCCACGAGGCGCTGGGCAATACGCGCTATGTGGTTGAGCCCAATATCAAGGATGGCAAAGGGGGATTGCGTGATCTCAACACTCTTTTTTGGATTGGAAAATATTATTACGCTGTGAAATCAAACAGCGAGTTGGTTGAAAAGGGCGTTTTTTCCCGCGAGGAACTACATGTTTTTGACAAGTCCGAGGATTTTTTGTGGAGCGTGCGCTGTCATTTGCATTTTTTAACCGGTCGCGCTGAAGAAAAACTACATTTTGATATGCAACCCGAATTGGCCCGCAGGTTAGATTTCGCAGACCGTGCGGGCATGCTTTCGGTGGAGCGCTTCATGAAACGCTATTTTTTGGTGGCTAAGGATGTGGGTGATCTGACACGCCTATTTTGTGCTTCCCTTGAATTCTCCCACGTGAAACAGCCTGATTTGTTGGGCCGGTTTCTCTCCAATTGGCGTAAAGGCACCCGCAAAATTCGAGGAGAAAAAGATTTTGTTGTTGAGCGTGGTCGCATAAATATCGCCAAGGATGATGTTTTTACCAGCGACCCCGTCAATCTTGTTAAAATTTTTTGGCTGGCCGCCCGTGAAGATATTATGTTTCATCCAGAAGCGTTGAAACTGATTTCACGTTCCCTGGGGTTGATCACAAAAAAGGTGCGTGAAGATAAACGCGCCAATAAGCTATTTCTTGAAATTTTGACAAATCCCAATGCGGCAGAACGTATATTGCGCCGTATGAACGAAAGTGGCGTATTGGGCAAATTTGTACCTGAATTCGGAAAAATCGTCGCTCTGATGCAGTTTAATATGTACCACCATTATACGGTTGATGAACATCTTATCCGTTCGGTAGGGGTCATGGCTGGTGTCGCCAAGGGGAATTATCAGGAAGAATTACCCCTGACCCACGAGTTACTTCCCACTTTGAATGACACGCGACTTTTGTTTGTAGCCCTGTTTTTACACGATATTGCCAAGGGCCGCCCAGAAGATCACTCTATTGCGGGGGAAAAGATTGCCCGCAAATTATGCCCCCGTTTTGGTCTCACCCCATCCGACACGGATACGGTGGCCTGGCTCATTCGCTATCATTTGATCATGAGCGAGATTTCCCAATCCCGCGACATCCAAGATCCCGAAACAGCCCAGGCTTTTGGTGAGCTTGTACAAAGCCCGAACAGACTTGCCTTGCTGATGATTTTAACCGCCTGCGACATCAGAGCTGTAGGTCCCGGCGTCTGGACGGGGTGGAAAGGTTCCCTTTTGCGTTCGCTATATTATGCAACCGAACCTTTGCTGTCGGGGGGGCACTCCCAAGTTAACAGGGATGAACGGGTATCTGAGGTTAAGCGCCAACTTTTTGAGGCCTTGGATAGCGATTGGTCCGATGGTGAAATTGAACAATATCTTGTCCGTCATTATTCCCCCTATTGGCTGCGTACTGACCCTGCTTTGCAGATTGAACATGCAAAAATGGCGCGTATTGCTGATAGGTCAGAGGAAAAGTGTGCTGGCCATTGCACAGTAAAAGCCTTTGAGGGCATAACCGAAGTATCATTTTATACCACAGACCACCCCCGTCTACTGTCATGGATTGCCGCCGCGTGTACCCTGTGCCAAGCCTCAATTGTTGGCGCACATATCTCCTCCATGCGTGATGGTTATGCTCTAGATACATTTCGCCTTCGCCGCGCGTTTAATATTGATGAGGATGAAAAAATTCGCGCTAACCGTGTTATTGACATGGTCAGGCATTTACTGGCTGGAACTAAAAAAATCCCCTCCGACTTGGGAAAAAATTCACGTCTCAATAAACGTTTGAAGCCATTTTCAATTCCCCCCGATATTCAACTTTCCAATGGTTTGTCGCAAAAATTTACAGTGATTGAAGTTGCCGGGCTAGATCGTGCGGGACTGCTCTATGATTTGACGCGGGAATTGGCGGATTTGAATTTGACAATTGGCTCTGCCCATATTGGCACTTATGGGGAAAAAGCAGTTGATGTGTTCTATGTGACGGACCTTACAGGTGGAAAAATCGTTAATGGGGCAAGACAAAAAAAGATCATCCAACGATTAACTGATATTTTAACCCCAAGCGGCAATTCAAATATCAATTCAAGTTCTAATTCTAGTGCCGGTTCCAGCCCTTCGGAAAAATCATGAGACTGTATAAAAACTTCCTTTCCGTTGGCGCAATGACGTTGTTGTCACGGGTTTTAGGGTTTGCCCGCGATATAATGATTGCCTCAGTGCTTGGCACGGGCATGGCGGCAAACGTCTATTTTGCGGCTTTTCGTTTCCCAAACCTGTTTCGTCGCCTGTTTGCTGAGGGGGCGTTTAACATAGCCTTTATTCCTCTTTTTGCTGGGGTGCTTGAGCAAAAAGGTAAACAAGCAGCCCGTGCCTATGCGTCAAAAATAATTTCTTGGCTGGTTATATTGCTTATCGCCACAACGATTCTTGCAGAAATTTTTATGCCTCAGATTATGGCGCTGTTTGTACCTGGCTTTGTTACTGATCCGCTTAAATTTGAGTTCACGATTCTTTTGGCCCGGATCTGTTTCCCCTATCTTGCGCTAATGTCGGTGATGGCTGCTTTTGGGGGCATGCTCAACGGGTTAGGGAAATTTTTGGCGGCGGCCTTTGCTCCGGTAATGCTCAATATTGTGATGATTGTGGCCCTTGGATTTTTAGTTGTTTTTGCCTTTGAGCAACAGGATGCGGCTTTGATTTTAGTGTTTGGGGTAATTGTTGGCGGCATTGCGCAGGTGGCAGTCGTGATCTGGGCCTTAAGAAACATGGGTTTGTTGCCGCATCTTGTTTGGCCCCGCTGGGATCAGGATATTAAGAAATTTTTTAAATTGGCCCTACCAGTCATTCTTGCGGGTGGTGTAACGCAAATAAATATTTTTGTCGGAACAATTATCGCATCGGGCGCCGCCAGCGCCATATCCTACCTTTATTATGCGGATCGGCTTTATCAATTGCCCTTAGGCATTATTGGCATCGCGATTGGGGTGGTTTTGTTGCCTGAATTGTCTCGGCACCTAAAGGCTGACAGGCATGAAGAGGCAGCCTTTGCCCAGGAAAAATCCCTGCTCATGGCAATGTTATTGGGCATGCCTGCGGCGGCGGCTTTGTATGTCCTTGCCCACCAAACGGTCTCAGTATTATTTGAACGCGGGGCCTTTGATAGCGTTGCAAGCAATGCAACGGCTTCTGCCCTTGCAGCTTTTGCTTGCGGATTGCCCGCCTTTGTCTTGATAAAAGTATTTCAGCCCGGGTATTTTGCGCGCCATGATACGGTTGTACCCACCGTTTTGGCTAGTATTTCCGTGGCCATCAACATTGCATTGTCCCTTTATTTATTCCCACAATTCTCCCACACAGGTATTGCCATTGCCACGTCAGTTTCCGCTTGGTTCAATGCCTTGTTCCTCGCGGGCATACTGATGAAACGTGGCTATTTTATCATGAATCCGAGCCAGTGGATTGCCCATGCTCTGATCGTTCTGGCCAGCGCAATGATGGCCGGGCTTTTGTGGCTGGGTGCAGGGGTTTTCGAACAGGCTTTGGCTAATTCAACCCTGCCTATTCTTCAATTTGGCACTCTTGCTTTGTTGATGGGGACCGGCTTGATCGTCTATTTTTTGCTTCTGCATATATTTAAGGTTATCCATTTGCGGGATTTTGTGCGGCAATTTTCCAGAGCAAAATAGATTGCAATAATTAGATCAAACTTTCATAAGTGTTTCAAAGTGTGTTTAGCGGGTTCAAGCCCTAGGCGCTGATAAACGTCATGATAGAAATCATGACAAAAATCATGACCTTGATCAGGATAGTCTTATGAGTAAATTTCCCCCCCGTGTATTTTCAGGTATTAAACCCTCCGGGGACTTGCATTTAGGAAACTATTTGGGGGCAATTCGTCGTTTTGTTCCTTTGCAAAAAACCCATGCGTGTATTTATTGCGTTGTGGATTTGCACGCGATCACGGTTTGGCAGGATCCTGAAGACCTCAAACGTGGCACCTATGAGATTGCAGCCGCCTATCTTGCCGCAGGCGTTGACCCCAAGGAACACATTATCTTTAATCAATCTCAGGTTGTTGAGCATGCGGAATTGGCGTGGATGTTTAACTGTGTTGTCCGGATGGGTTGGATGCAACGCATGACCCAATATAAGGATAAGGCGGGTAAAAACACACAGAATGTCTCCCTTGGTCTGTTTGCCTACCCCTCTTTGATGGCGGCGGATATTTTACTATATCAAACCACCCATGTGCCCGTGGGTGATGATCAAAAACAGCATCTTGAGCTAACCCGTGACATTGCACAGAAATTCAACAATGATTTTGCGGGCTCAATTAGCAAAAACAATTTGCCGGCTGAGTTTTTCCCCATCATTGAGCCGGTGATAACCGGGCCTGCAACGCGTATATTGTCCCTAAAGGATGGGGCAAAAAAGATGTCAAAATCTGAACAATCCAGCGCGGCCACCATCTATATGCTTGATGATGCGGATGCGATTGCAAAAAAGATCAAAAAGGCAAAATCAGATGCGGATGCCCTGCCTAGCGAAGTTGCCGGGTTGGAGGGGCGTCTGGAAGCAGGTAATCTTGTGGGCATTTATGCCGCGTTGGCCGATATTTCAAAACAAGATGTGCTCAATGAATTTGGTGGCAAGGGCTTTGGCACATTTAAGCCAGCATTGGCTGATTTGGCCGTTGCACATCTGGCTCCGATTGCTGAAAATATGCGCCGTTATCTTGCAGAACCTGATGAAATTGAAACCATCCTCAAAGACGGTGCGAATAGGGCTCGAACCATCGCGCAAAAAACCATGAAAGACGTGCGCGAGATTATTGGGTTCGTGCAATAGGGTGAGTAGTTTTACCTTAGGAAAACATAAAGTCTTGTGATTCGTATGCCAAAATGGCACCATGATATTGTGAAATCAAAACCAAGGCGGACAAGTTTTGAGCGAAGATAAGAAAACCTACAAGCGGGATTATCAGCGAAAATTCCTGGTGGTTCTTGACGAAACAGGCGAGTGTGACCGGGCGGTAACCTTTGCAGCCCATCGGGTGAAACGCACGGGTGGCGGGGTCGTTTTATTACACATTATTGGCAATGAGCAGTATCAGCACTGGCTCGGAGTCGAGAATATTTTGCGGGCGGAGGCTTTTGAAAAAGCTGAAGAATTGCTGGATGAGCGTGCGAGCAGGATAGCCGAGATCGGCGATATTCACGTGGAAAAAGTGATCCGCGAGGGACGCAAGGCTGAGGAAATTGAAGCCTTGATTGCCGAAGATAAGGACATAGCTATTTTGGTGTTGGCTGCAGGAACCTCCTCAGAGGGTCCGGGGCCTTTGGTTTCTGCCTTTGCTGGCAGAAGCGCCACAGCCCTGCCTATTCCGGTGACAATTGTGCCCGGTGGCGTGAGCGATGAGCATATTATTGGCCTCTGCTAACGAATTATGAGATCTTTTGACCAGCATAATTGACAATCTTGCAATTCATATTTCTTGCAAGTCGGCCCTTCACATTTCTTAATTGTGCGCTTACATTATAACCATTCTAAAACTCGGCATCTATTGACCTTATGTGAGGTGCCTGAAATTTGCCCATGTATTCCATATAATTATGCATGCGCTTGATAAAATTATGATTGTGAGACTGCGATGTTTATTCAAACAGAAGCTACCCCGAACCCGGCAACCCTAAAATTTTTACCGGGGCGTGAAGTGTTGGCGGGTGAACCGCGCGAATTTTGCGATGCAAAAGGCGCAGCAATATCTCCTTTGAGCGCCGAATTGTTTCTTGTTGAGGGGGTTACAGGGGTCTTTTTAGGTGCGGATTTCATTTCTGTCACCAAAAACGAAGCCGATTGGGCCCATATTAAACCGGCGATCCTTGGGGTGATTATGGAGCATTTCCTGTCCGGAAAGCCCGTTATTGCCGAGGGGGAAGATGGACAACCCCAAGATCTAGACAAAGAATTTTTTGACGAGAGCGATGCGGAAATGGTTGAGATCATCAAGGAATTGCTCGCAACGCGTATTCGCCCTGCCGTGGCAATGGATGGGGGCGATATCACATTTCGCGGATTTAAGGACGGTATCGTTTTTTTGAAAATGCAAGGGGCGTGCGCGGGGTGCCCCTCCTCGACGGCAACTCTGAAGCATGGAATTGAAAATCTTTTGCGTCATTTTGTTCCCGGTGTGGAAGAAGTTCAGCAGGTTTAGACTAGGTTGAAGCATTCCTTTGGATTGATTTTCCCATTACGCTATTGAGCCATTGCCCAGAGCGAGGGCGTCCGCTGTATGAACGCCAAAATCTTTGATGATTATGATAAATATTGATCCATCTATTAAGCTATTGGCCTTGGATACATCTGGCCCTGCCTTGCAAATCGCATTGCTCCAAAATGGTAAAATTGAGACCTATATTGAAGATATAGCCAGAGGTCATGCGGAAATATTATTCCTGCGGCTGGAAAAATTCCTTGCTCAAAATGAGCTCTCCTATCAAGATTTGACCCATCTTGCTGTAACGACCGGCCCCGGTTCTTTTACGGGCTTGCGTGTTGGCATTGCTGCGGCGCGTGGCTTGGCTCTTGCCCTCAAAATTCCAGTGATTGGTGTACCAAATCTGTTCGCCCTATCATTAAACAAAAAAAATAATTGTTCTACGGGGGGCCTGTCTGTCCTCATTGATGCCAACAGGGGCCAATATTATGTCCAAGATTTTATTGAACCTGGAAAAGAAAAAAACAGACCAGCGCTCATCGAAAACGCTGAGGCTAAAAGAAAACTAATGGTCATGGGGCAGGAAAGTACGGATGATGCGCGGGTTGATATAAAAGCGTTGGCAAGATGGGCGGCGCGTGCCAGTCCGCTGGATTTTCCCCCTGAACCCACCTATGTTCGTGCCGCAGACGCAAAGCCCCAGACCAAGGCAAAAATTGCTCGAAAATCTGCGTCTGAAAAGGATAGTGTCTAAATGTGCAGGGCCTTGACCCTAGGGCCATGTCATAGTCGGGATCAAAGGTATTAGAACATGAAACTCTGGATGGCCCCCGCGGGGTTACACGTTGAACCGGCAACTTCTCACCATGTGAATATGATGGTAAAATTACATGCGGCCAGTTTTTTTCATGGTTGGGCAGCCAATGAATTTTTGAGTTATCTCGCAAACCCAGATAAAAACCCGGTTTATGTGGCGTGTGATAAAAACAACAAGGTTGCTGGATTTATGGTTCTTTCTCTTTCGGGGGAAGAAGCTGAACTTTTAACAATCATCGTTGCGCCAAGGTGGCGTACAAAGGGAATTGGAAATGCGCTTGTCCAAGCCGCGTTCGATGACCTTTTGGTATCAAATGTTCGGGCAATGTTTTTGGAGGTAGATCAGGCAAACCCTGGTGCGTTAGCATTATATGCCCGATTTGGATTTAAGGAAGTAGGGAAACGGCCCGGCTATTATCCGCAAAAAGATGGAACCCGCGCAACGGCTCTGGTTATGCGGTGCGATTTCGCATAAAGTTCAATTGATGAAAAGGCTTCATCATAAAGAAGTTGGATATATCGGAAAATTTCATGACTAAAAATCTGGGCTCAAAAACAGATATAATTCAGACCCTTGAGGAACAATGTGCGGCCCGAGGCATGCGTATGACCGAGCAGCGCCGCACAATTGCCCAAATTATTCAGAATGCCCATGACCATCCCGATGTGGAAGAGTTGCATCATCGCGCCGCAAAAATTGATTCGCGCATCTCCATGTCCACGGTTTATCGTACCTTAAACTTGTTTGAAGAGGCGGGGCTGGTCACGCGCCATGATTTTAAGGACGGGCGAGCCCGGTTCGAACCTATTCCTGACGAGCATCACGACCATCTAATTGACATCCGGGCCGGCAAAGTTATTGAATTTCGCAATGAGGAAATTGAGGCCATTCAGGAATTGATCGCCCGGCGGTTGGGCTATAGGCTGGTGGATCATCGTCTGGAGCTTTATGCGGTTCCAATTAATGCAGAGGAAGTAAAATAATGATTCGCCGTATTCTAATTTTTGTCTTTCTTATGGTGCCGTTTTTAATCATTGCAGTCCCCTTGCAATTCTTGATCATTGTACTGCGCTTGCCAGTCTGGAATATTATTCCACGCCTATTCCACCAGCTTGCCTCATATTTTCTGGGTCTTAGGGTGCGTATGATTGGGGAGCCAGAAACAGGTAAAGCAACCCTAGTTGTTGCAAATCATATTTCGTGGATTGATATAATTGCTTTGGGATCGGTCGCCGATGTGACATTCGTCGCCCGTGATTCGATGAAAAAATGGCCGGTGGTCGGATTTTTTTCAAGGTTGCAAAAAACCATTTACGTGTCGTCTTCCCCCAAAACGGCGGCCCGTCAAACCAATGCCGAAATGGCGCGGCGTATGGGGGATGGCGGAGCCGTATGCCTGTTTGCCGAGGGTCGATCAGATGTGGGAACCCATGTGATGCCTTTTCGCTCTGGGCTCATTGCATCGGGGCAAAAAGCGCTCATCGATGCCGGGGCAAAATACGTGTCCATTCAACCTGTGACGATCGCCTACACCCATTTGCAGGGCCTTCCCATAACCCGTCCCGAACGGGCGCTGATTGCTTGGATCAAGGCCAAATCCATCGCTGAAAATGTGTGGGATATTTTAACTTCAGGTACCAAGGATGTGACCATTGCTTTTGGCAATCCCATGCCTTTGGCGGAAGGGTCGGACCGTAAAGCTATATCCAAACAAGCTGAGAACGAAGTGCGCCGTATGCTGGTGACCCTTAACCGGGGTGGAAAATTATTCGAAATTTGAGGCTTTAATACCTCACTTACGATTCTGAAGTCTTGACCTCTTTCTACAAAAAGATAAAACCTTTGCTCTTAAGCTGCGTGGTTCCCATCGGGTATGATTGATCAGTTTAACCCATCAAAATATTCAAATAGAAAATTTTTATTGCATGTCCCAGACACCTAAACGTTTGTTTATCAAGACCTATGGCTGCCAGATGAATGTCTATGACAGTGACCGTATGGTTGATGCTTTGACGCCCCATGGATATAGCCAAACCAATGATATGGGTGAGGCTGATTTGATCTTGCTAAATACTTGCCACATTCGCGAAAAAGCTTCTGAAAAGGTTTTCTCCGAATTGGGCCGATTAAAGCAATTGCGTGAGGACCGGGCGGAACAGGGCAAAACCACAATGATTGGCGTTGCCGGGTGCGTGGCTCAGGCAGAGGGGGATGAGATTATTGCCCGTGCGCCTGTCGTGGATTTGGTGTTTGGCCCCCAATCCTACCACCGTCTCCCCCAATTGGTGAAACAGGCAAGTGAGGCGCGGGTTATTGATACGGATTTCCCGGAGGAAGATAAGTTTACCCAGCTTCCCGCCCCGACCAAAAAGGCAACTATTGCGCGTGGACTTACAGCGTTCCTGACCGTGCAAGAGGGGTGTGATAAATTTTGCTCGTTTTGTGTGGTTCCCTATACGCGTGGCAATGAAGTGTCGCGCCCGGTTGCCCAGATTGTGACTGAAGCCAAGGGTTTAGCTGAGGCCGGCGTGCGTGAAATCACCCTTCTAGGTCAAAATGTAAACGCCTATCATGGGCTCGATGATGCGGGAAAAGACACGGGTCTTGGGGCGTTGCTTGTTGAATTAGCTAAAATTAAAGGGCTGGATAGGCTTCGCTATACGACCTCCCACCCCAATGATATGGACGACGCGTTGATTGCAACCCATCGGGATTTGCCCCAGTTAATGCCCTATTTGCACCTACCTGTGCAGTCAGGGTCCGATAAAATTCTTAAATCCATGAATCGCAAACATACCCGTGCCTCCTATATAGCTGTGATTGAAAATATCCGCCTGCACCGACCGGGTATCGCAATTTCAGGGGACTTTATTGTTGGGTTTCCCGGTGAAACTGAGGAAGATTTTTGCGATACGCTCTCTTTGATTGAGCACGTGGGTTACGCTTCGGCCTACTCGTTTAAATATTCCCCACGTCCGGGAACACCCGGGGCGCTGATGCAAGATCAGGTGGAAGCCAAAGTGGCCGATGAGCGTTTACAACGCTTGCAAGCTCTGATCAAAAAACAACAGGCAGAATTTAACCAGCAATGTGCCGGTAAAACTATGGATGTATTGTTGGAAAAACCGGGCCGCCTTCCGGGGCAACTTGCCGGGCGATCCCCTTATTTACAAGCAGTACACGTGGATGCCGATCCAGGTTTGATTGGTTCAATTGTATCAATTAGAGTAAAATCAATAGGACCGAACTCCCTTTACGGAGAATTACTCTAGGTCTAAGATTAAATTCTAAACTAGCTAATTTATCGGATTAAGGGAGAGAATATCGCTTGAGCGAACGCAAGAATACTACGGCCGGACAATTGGAAATGGCCTTTGAGGACAATAAACTGGTTTCGCAACTTTATGGGGAGTTTGACGAGAATATTGCCCTGATTGAGCAGCGCCTTGAAATTCAGGTTTCTCCCCGTGGTAATCATTTACTGCTTAAGGGTCCCACAGGTGCCATTGAACAAGCTCGGCAGGTTCTTGAATACCTTTACGCCCAGCTTGAAGAGGGCCAGCCAGTCGGTATTGGTGATGTGGATGCGATCATTCGCATGATTGAAAGCAAAGACACCCAACTTGTTATACCCACCATGGAAAAGGCGGGTCGGGTTCGAATGGCACAAATTGCCACGCGGAAATCTACCATTCTTGCCAGAACCCCGGCTCAAGACGCCTATATGCGGGCCTTTACCCAGAATGATCTTACCTTTGGCGTTGGCCCGGCGGGGACTGGAAAAACCTATTTGGCCGTTGCCTATGCGGCATCCTTGCTTGAACGCGGCGATATTAACCGGATTATTCTATCCCGTCCGGCGGTTGAGGCGGGGGAACGCCTTGGGTTCCTGCCCGGGGACTTAAAAGACAAAGTTGATCCCTATTTACGCCCTTTATATGATGCCTTACATGATATGATGTATCCCGAAAATGTCGAGCGATCGTTGGAATCGGGGATTATCGAAGTTGCGCCTCTGGCCTTTATGCGGGGCCGAACCCTAGCTAATGCGCTGGTAATTTTAGACGAGGCACAAAATACAACATCCATGCAAATGAAAATGTTTCTCACACGTATGGGCGAAAACTCAAAAATGATCATAACCGGTGATCCCTCGCAGGTGGATTTACCACCGGGACAGAAATCAGGGTTGGTTGAAGCTCTTGATCTGCTGGCTGGAATTGAGGGGGTAAATATTTCCCGCTTTACTTATCAGGATGTTGTACGTCATCCACTGGTTGCGCGAATTGTACGGGCCTATGATGGTGCCTGATCAACCGGTTAACTCTGAATTTTCATTTGAAATTGATATTATCAAGAACGAAGCAAACTGGCCCCAAACGCTTATGGGAAAGCCCATACAAACGCTGATTGAAACACTCATTCATGCGGTTTTGGCTGAATGTAAAACACTACTCAAAGGGGATGCAGAATTGTGCGTTGTATTGAGCGACGACGAGGAGCAGCGCCGCCTAAACGACAAATGGCGCTCAAAAGACAAGGCGACGAACGTACTTTCTTTTCCTCTTCTTCCCCCCTTTTCTCCTCCCTTGGGTATGCTTGGGGATATTATTTTGGCGCGTCAAACTATCGCCATAGAAGCCAAGCAACAAGATAAAGGGTTTGATGAACATGTTGTCCATCTTGTCGCCCATGGATTTCTGCATATATTAGGCTATGATCATGAAACAAAGAGCGACGCTGATATAATGGAAGCCCACGAGATCAGGATTTTGGCGCGATTTGGAATATTGAACCCTTATAGTGTATAAGCCTTTCGTTTGAGGGGCCGAATTGCGTCTTTAATCAACAATGGAGAAAACACCGCATAGTGTGCGGGATATGAAAATGAACGAACCCGATTCATCTATCGCCGCGGCGCCCCGGCCGCATCGCCCTGAGGGCGACCAAACATCTCAAAAAGAAACAGAGTCTCTTCCCGAGAATG
>JAJRRG010000267.1 GCA_024279675.1 Alphaproteobacteria bacterium | reverse complement strand
TTCAGCAATCCCGCCAATAGCACCAATTACATTCGCCGCTTCAATCGGCATCATCAGAACTTTCTGATTGGGCGATTTGGCAATACTCTCAAGCGCTTTGATATAATTGTTGGCGACAAAATAATTGATCGCCTGAACATCACCCGCTGAAATAGCTTCAGAAACCACCATGGTTGCCTGAGCTTCGGCCTGCGCCTGACGCTCACGGGCTTCCGCATCCCGAAACGCCGCTTCACGCCGCCCTTCAGCTTCAAGCACCTGGGATTGTTTCAAACCCTCAGCCGTCAAAATTGCCGCTTGCCGCGCACCTTCAGACTCAAGAATTGTTGCACGTTTTAGACGTTCAGCCTTCATCTGACGGCCCATCGCTTCGATCAAATCCTTGGGTGGATCAATATCCTTAATTTCAATCCGCGAAATTTTCACACCCCAGGGTTGAACAGCATTGTCCACAACCCGAAGAAGTTTGGTATTGATTTCATCACGGTTAGACAACAATTGATCTAAATCCATCGACCCCATAACTGTTCTGATGTTGGTCATGGTCAGATTAAGAATTGCATGCTCAAGTTGGGATACCTCATAGGCCGCCGAGGGGGCATCTACCACTTGATAAAATGTTACCCCGTTGGCAGTTACCGTGGCGTTATCCTTAGTGATAACTTCCTGATGGGGCACATCAAGCACCTGTTCCATCATATTGAGCTTACGCCCGATACCATCGATAAACGGCACAATCAGGCTCAGACCCGGTTTTAGGGTACGTGTATATTTCCCAAACCGCTCAATGGTAAAATTCCACCCCTGTGGCACCACTTTCGCCCCGGCAAAAAGCACCAGAACAAGCAATATGCCCAAGGCAATAAGTGTAATACTAAGACCGTCCATCGCAATTTCTCCAAATATTGTACAAATCTATAAGTTAGGGTGCACTGTTTAGATGGTAACTTCAAGGCAAGATTTCAAGACTTCAACCACGGTTTACCCTATACCCAACCCTGCATTTCCTGCCGGCAAAGCGTCTCGATTAACCCCATACCAACTTCGTTATCATTTAGACATCTGATATAGGCAAAATTCTCCCCGCCCGCCGCCAAAAACCGCTCTTTTCCCTCCATGGCCAATTCTTCCAATGTCTCAAGGCAATCAACAGAAAAGGCCGGGGCAATGATTGCAATATTTTTCGTACCAGCTTTGGGCATTTCCTCAAGAACCCCGTCCAGATAGGGCTTTAGCCATTCCTGACGTCCAAATCGGCTTTGAAACGCCATGGTAATTCTATTCGGGCCCAAACCCATCGAGCCTAAGCTCAATTCCTTAGCTAAAAGATCAGTTGTCACCCTGCAATGTTCAAAATAGGGATCGCCCTTATCAATGTAGGATTGGGGCATCCCGTGATAGGATAAAATCAGCTTTTGCGGAATAAAATCCAGTTTTTCCAATTCCCCGGTAATATTTTCCGCCAGCGCACCAATATAGGCCGGATGCGCATAATAGGGCGGCAGAGTACGCACAGCAGGTTGCCAACGCATGGATGCTAGGGCTGCAAACGCCTTATCGTTGGCACTTGCACTGGTTGTCGCTGAATATTGCGGATAAAGAGGCATAAGCAAAATTCTATCGCACCCGGCAGATTTCATTGCCACAAGTTTTGACGCCGTCGATGGATTGCCATAGCGCATGGCAAAATCTACCATGACATTTTGTCCACCAAATCTTGCCTGTAATTTTTTTGCCTGTTGTGAACTTATCAGGCGAAGCGGACTTTCATCAGCATCCTTGTCCCAGATTTTTTTATACAGAGCACCACTTTTTTGCGGCCGGGTATTCAAGACTATCAAATTTAGCAGCAACCACCACGGCCAGCGGGGCATTTCAATGACCCGTGGATCCGACAAAAATTCTTTGAGATAACGGCGCACAGAGAAAAAACCGGTGCCATCAGGCGTTCCTAAATTGAGTAATAGGACACCAATTTTTGAAGACGGGTTTTTAAGCATATTAAAGAATTAGCCCATGTTTTTCGCGAGCATACGTAAGGGCACTTTGAATGCAAGCATTCAATTTAGATGGCCCTGACCCAGTGATTATATCTAACCCCGTTCGAAAAAAATTCATCTCTGCGACTCAAAAACTCCCTCAAACACCTAACAAGCCAAGGGTGAGATTATCGCTAGAAGTGGCTGTAACGCACGCATCTCGGCAGGTTTCTCAGGTCAGTTGCCGTCTTTACGTGACCCCTTTTCCACATTAAAAGTTGCCATCACCCATTGGTCATGCAAATCTGTCAAATCAAGAGTATCAACAATACCTATAAACAGAACCTGGGAGAATTTCATGAAATCCAATCTTAAAGCCGCACTTTTAGGCAGCGTTGCCTTTTTTTCACTGGCCGGGGCGAGTAGTTTCGCTCAAGACGCACAGGAAATAAAGTTTACTTTGCTTGTTACGTCCGACATTTATGAAATGGCTGTTGACGATGAACGCGGAGGGTTTTCCCGCGCCGCAGCCGTTGCACGCGATGAAAAAGCAAATAATGAAAATGTGATTTATTTCCATGCCGGCGATACACTTTCCCCATCTTTGCTTTCAGGCATTGATAAGGGCGAACATGTGATCGACCTTCTTAACCTTGAAGCACCGGATATTTTTGTTCCGGGCAACCACGAATATGATTTTGGCGAAGAAATTTTCCATGAACGCATGATGGATCTTCAATCGACACTATTAGCTGCCAACTTGCGCGAAGCTGATGGTTCCCTTGTTGAAGGATTTGCCGATAGTGTGATGTATGAATTTGGCCCACTCAAGGTCGGCATTCTTGGTTTGACGCTAGACACTTCCGCAACCGCATCCAGCCCGGGTTCACTGTTAACTACCGCGGCCATTGCAACTTTGGAAACCCAAGCTGATGCCCTACGCGAACAGGGCGCCGACATTGTTGTTGCCGTTACCCACTCAAATTTCGCCCAGGATGATGAAATGATGAGAACGGGAGCCGTTGATTTTATTCTTTCGGGGCATGACCATGACCTAAGAATTACCAACAACGGCACTACCGTTTTTGCAGAAGCCGAATCCGCCGCGGATAATCTGGTTGCTCTAGACATTACGGCAATCATCGAAGGCGTTGGCGATGAGCGAGAAGTAGACTGGCACACAAACTACCGCATTCTTGATACTGCTAACTACGCTGTGCCCGACGATTACAAACAAATGGTTGCAATGTTTGAAGGTGAATTGGCCGACGAACTTGATATATCTGTTGGTGTTGTGGACACGCCGCTGGATAGCCGTCGTCAAAGCGTGCGCACCCAGGAAACTGCAATTGGCAACTTGATTACAGATGCCATGCGCGACGCAGTGGGTGCAGATATTGCCCTGACCAATGGTGGTGGCATTCGAGCTAACCGCGAATATGACGCTGGATATGCCATTACACGCCGTGACATTTTGACAGAATTGCCTTTTGGGAATGTAACAATTCTGATCGAAGTTTCCGGGGCTGACGTGATTGCAGCCATGGAAAATGGTCTTGGCGGTCTTCCTGATGCGTTTGGTGGCTTCCCCCATGTTTCAGGGATGGAAGTGGTCTATAACCCTGATGCAGAATCCGGCTCACGCGTTGTATCCATCATGATTGGTGGCAACCCAATTGATCCAAATGCCACCTACAAACTCGCAACCAATGATTATCTTGGTCGTGGCGGCAACAGCTATTCCATGTTCGCCGGTAAGCCCAGCTTGGTCTCGGCCAGCGATGCTAAATTGATGGCAAATGATGTGATGGTTTACGTTCGCAAAATGGGTACAGTTTCCCCATCAATCGAAGGTCGCCTGACCACAGGTATGTAAAAACAAGTAGCATTACAATCGTGATACCCGGGGGGAAATCTCCGGGTATTTTTTTGCCGAATTGTCCATTAACGATACAAATACTGTAGGTATCGACGGGAGCGATAATAATCGCCTAATATGATCCCCATGCATAAGAAAGTTTTCCACTCCACCCTTTACCATTTGATTGAAGCGGGACAATTGGCCCGGCTGACATTATTGCGCCCCCTCACCGAATATGGCTTACACGCGGGGGATGATGCCCTCATTTTAGCGATGAAAAAGCATAAAAAAATTTCCGACAATCAGATTTGCCATATGACCGGTCTAACCCCGGAGACGCTGCAACCACGTCTTGATCGACTTATTGCCCTTGGTATGATTGAGCGAAAAACCCTCGGAACAGAATTAACTCCGGGATCAAAAATGACTAAAAAAGGCCTTAGCATCCGTAAAAAGCTCATCATCCACTGGCGTGAGCTTGAAGATGCGCTGATGCACGACCTGTCCCATAAGAGCAAAAATCAATTGCGTCACACCCTGAAACGCTTTGCGGACTTGCTGTCCCTATAAACCAACCCCGCAGGTCATAAATTATGAATGGATGTGCTCCACCGATGCGGATTTAAAAATAATATAAATCGGCAACTCAGGGGCCAGCTTCATTTCCATGGCCGTCTGGGATAAAACAAGGGCACTCACATTTTGCCCCTCAACATTTACCTCGACCAACACATGTCCATTGGCAAGATCACTCAATTTTTCAACGCGCCCTGATATCATATTTCTGGCGCTAATGGCCTGTGGTTTTTTATGGGCCAAAATTATATCCCGTGCCCAGAGTCGCAGATATACGCGGTCCCCGGTTTTCACCCCACCCGTGGCAATTTCTGCAAACTGCCGCCCGATCTGAACCTTGGCCATCGTGGAATTTTCAATCAAAGATACGCGCCCCTCAATGACGCTGGAAATTGCCAATTCCTGTGTCGTTGCGGGCACATGTCCCAATACCTCAGAAGCACGGCCCTGCGCGGTAATCGTACCATTCTGCATGAGCACAAAGTTTTCAGCAAGTCGTGCCGCCTCTTCAAAAGTGTGAGTGACATAGATCACTGGAATTTTTAATTGCGCAAAAATCTGCGCCATCATTTCCTGAATTTGCAGACGAGATTGAAAATCAAGGGCGCTTAAAGGTTCGTCGAGCAGAAGCAATTTTGGATTGCCCGCCAAGGCACGCGCCAGCATTACCCGCTGTTGTTCACCCCCAGAAAGCCCCCCCACGGGACGCGTTAGCAATTTGTCACACCCGGTCTGTTCCAGCAAGCTTGCCGATATATTCGCAGCCCCTGCGCCGAGTTCAATATTATTCAAGACCGAGCGATGCGGCAACAATAAACCACTTTGAAACACCATGCCAATGTGCCGTTTATGGGTGGGGCAAATGGATTTGCCATCCAAAAACCAAGGCGCACCATTCATGATGATTGTCCCGGATTTAGGTTTGTCTAATCCCGCAATCAGACGCAAAAGTGAGGATTTACCCACCCCGGAGGCACCAATAAGTGCAGCTACTCCCGGCTTAAACTTGCAATTGGCGGATAAGGAAAAATCACCCCGGCGGGATTTTATGTCGACCTCAAGCATGTTTCACCCGCCCGCTGTTTTGCCGCGCAGAAAGGCGCTCAACCAACACTTCTGAAACGACAACGCCAACCACGGATATTCCCATGGAGATTGCAACCAACGTCCATACAAGTTGCTCTCCCCCCGGCGATTGCAGGGCCGAAAATATTGCTAACGAAAGGGTTTGGGTTTCCCCCGGAATGTTTGCGACAAACGTGATGGTCGCCCCAAACTCTCCCATCGCCTTAGCAAAGCCCAGCATAGTGCCAGCAATAATACCGGGCATGGCGAGGGGTAAATCAAGGATAATAAGCCGCCGCCAACGATTATGCCCGGCAACTTTTAGCGCCTCATGCAAGCGTGGATCAACATTTTCCAGCGCCATGCGCATGGGGCGCACAATCAAGGGAAGCGCTACCAGACCCGCCGCCAACGCAGCCCCAGTCCAACGAAAACCAAGCACAATCCCGAATTGACCCAGCCATTGCCCGATAGGGCCAAGGGGTCCAAAAACATTAAGCAACATCAGGCCGGTTACCACCGGCGGCATCACCAACGGCAACATAATAAGTGCGCTCAGGAGCGCCTTGCCGACAAATTTTCCCCGCGCCAGAATATAGGCCAAACAGAAAGCAATCGGCAGGGCAAATAAAATACCAACCCCGGCAACGCGCAAGGATAACAGGCTGATTTGAAGAATATCAATTATGCTCGCCTCCCCCCGTTGCCAAAAATCCAAACCCTAGGGCGACATCTTGCATTTTTTGCCCACCCAAATAGTCAAAAAACTGCAGGGTTTGCGCATTGGCATTTACGCGTAACGCACCCCAATAGATTATTTCCCCATGCAGAGCGGGATCAATTTCATAAATAACACGCACGCGCTTATCCCGCGCATCACTTGCATAAACAATGCCCAAGGGCGCCGCTCCTGTCGCAACCAGTCGCAACGCCGCTCTGGCATCAGATGTTGGGGCAAGTGAATTTTTAAGCTGCTGCCAAATATCAACGTTCATTAACGCCTGGCGCGCATAGTTTCCTACCGGTACATGTGCAGGGTCACCCATGGCCAACCTTTGCCCCATAAGAATATCCGGCAAATCTGCCAAGTAAGTAATATCAATCACCATATCAGCGCGGGCGATGACCACCAAACTGTTGGAAAACAATGCTTCCTCGGTTAAGAAATCCGTCCGTTCCTGCACAAACTTTACCCATTGTGCATTGGCTGAAACAAAAATATCTGCCGGCGCACCCGCAACAATTTGCTGGGCCAAAGTTGAGGAACCCGCACTTGCAACTGAAACAGAAATGCCGCGCTCGACTTCAAACTCGTGTGCTATTTCGCCCATTACATCAACAAGCGAGGAAGCAACAAATATATTAACTTGCCCATAGGCTGGCATAATATGGGCTGACATAATCAGTGAAAAAAATGCCGCCACCATAAGACGAATTGTTTTTGGATACGATGGGTTAAAAACCGATTGTACTTGCGGCACGGGCCAGTTTCTCAATTTGTGCATAATCCTTCTTCCCAAGCAGGTCAGCAGGTGTCACCCAACTTCCACCAACACAAATCACATTGGGTAGGCTTAAATATGATGCCGCATTATCCGGGGAGACGCCCCCGGTGGGACAAAATACCAAATCAGGGAAAGGTGAGGCAAGCGCTTTAAGTACTTTGGCACCTCCCATTGCTTCCGCTGGAAAAAATTTCAAAAACGAATATCCCATACTCGCCGCCGCCATGGCTTCACTGGGGGAGCCAATCCCGGGCAAGAGTGGAATTGAAACTTGCTCAGCCTCTTCCAACAATTTTATGGGCGCCCCGGGGGAGACCATAAACTGGCACCCTGCATCTTCAGATTGACGCATGTGCGAAAGGTCGCGCACCGTACCAGACCCAACAATAGCCCCCTCAACTTTAACCATCTCTTTGATGACATCCAGAGCGTTGGGTGTGCGCAAAGTGACTTCAAGCACATTAAGACCGCCAGCAACCAAAGCTTCAGCAAGGGGACGCGCCAACGATACATCGTCCAAGATCATCACCGGGATAACACGCGTTTTTGTAACAGCACTCTTCAAAAAATCGATTGCCTGAGGCATGGCATAAACTCACTCATTTTAGCATTAAAATCGGGGGCTGATCCCTATAGAATAGGTCTATCATTCACGTCAAAGAATGCCAGAGACTTTTTTAACTTTTAAGTACAAAAAACCGACCCCGCGAAAAATACGTGGCCGGTTTCAAAAATTGATAAATCAGCTAGAGACCAAAAAGATCAATGCCATATTTGCAAACTATGCAAGCTTGCCAAGCGTGCCTGAAGCTTCAGCGACAAGATAATAAAAAGTCACACGGCTTTTTTGACGATCGCCCTTCATGGCTTCGCAGGTTTTAGCAATTGCTGCATCCGCATCAGCCGCTGAAAGATTTAATTTCTTTGTGCACCAGCCCTTGCGAACCCGATCCAGTTCTTTTTCATCAGAACACGAAACCAAAGATGCGTCCCGGCTTTGTAAGGCAATGCCACAATACGCTACAATTTTTTGCACAGCCTTGTCGCCTGCACCCGGTGCATACTTTTTTACGCCGTCCATATATTTAAGATATTTGTCACTAGCCATCAGATAATCCCCATAAATTTGTATTATTTAGCCTCTTCACGAGATATTGACAGCTTAACCAGTTTTCCAATGATTTCAACCAAACATGTCGAAATGACCATCTCTGGTTCGTCTTTGATTACAAGCTCGTCGCTGGACGGGCAAAATCAAAGGAGAAAACTGATGACTTTTATTATCACACCAATCTATGCAGCCCTTTTGGGTTTTATTTTTCTGGCCTTGCGCATTTTCGTAACCATCGAAAGAGCAAAATCAGGCATATCCATATTGATGCAGGACAATATGATCCTTGCGGTAAAAGTTCGCAGGTTTGGAAATTTCATCGAAACCGTGCCTTTTGCACTTATCCTCATGGGTTTTGTTGAAACCAGCGGCGCAAATTCATTGCTGTTACACACCATCGGTGGATTATTGCTGATGTCCCGTATCCTGCACCCACTCGGTCTCAATCACGATCGCGGTGCACATCCTTTGCGCATTGTCTCCGGCATGATGACCCTGGGGTCAGTGTTAATTGCCATGATTTACATATTTTGGCACAGTTTTACATAAGCAAGTGCGTAACATTGGAGCCGCGTAAAAAAGCATGAAAAAATGCTTCGCCCTTTTTATTTGCGCTAAAATTCTCCAAGATGTCGAAACACCAGACCGCCATTCGTCTTATCTATACGAGCCTTACGCAATTTCGCCGGTTCATAAAAAGTAACGAAGGAAATAATCATGAAATATCTTGCACTTATTTATTCCGCTCAAAACTCCGGCCCCATGCCCGGCACCCCAGAATTTGGTGAATTTATGGGGGGTTATCAAACCGCCACAAAAACCTATCAGGATGATGAGGTCATGCTAGCAGGGGAAGCCCTTGAGGATACCTCTACAGCCACATCCATTCGTATCCGCAATGGCAAGACAGAAACCATGGATGGCCCCTTCGCCGAAACCAAAGAACAATTAGGCGGGTTCTACTTGTTTGAATGCAAAAATATTGATGAAGCCATTAAATATGCAGAAATGATTCCAACCGCCAAATATGGTACGATCGAAGTTCGCCCCATAATGGATTATTCAAAATTTGACTAAAATCTCAAATACTGACCATGCATTTTCAACCACCCTCGCGCACGATGTCATCGAAAAACTGGTGCGCGAGGAATGGGGCAAACTCTTAGCGTCCCTTATCGCCCAACTTCAGGATTTCCAGTTAGCGGAGGATAGCTTGCAAGATGCGTTGGAAAGCGCATTGCATCACTGGCAACGCAACGGGCTACCCAGAACCCCCGCCGCATGGCTTTTACAAACGGGTCGCCGCAAAGCCATTGATCGCCTACGACGCCAGGCAAATTTCAGTTCAAAAAGTTCTCAAATTGCCTATGAAACGCAATTGAATAATCTCATGGAAACGGATTCAAATGAAATGGCATTAGACCACGCCCCCGAGATACCAGATGAACGTCTGGCGTTGATTTTTACCTGTTGCCATCCAGCCATCGAGAAAAAGTCCCGTATCGCCCTGACCCTGCATACCCTTGGCGGCCTAACTACCGGCGAAATCGCCCACGCATTTCTAGATACCCAAACTGCCATGGCCCAGCGTTTGGTGCGCGCCAAACGAAAAATCAAACACGCCGCCATTCCCTATGCTGTTCCCGCACCAGCACAATGGCCACAACGCTTACAGGCCGTTCTTGGCGTCATATATCTTATCTTTAATGAAGGATATTTTTGCACCAATGGCGCGGAATTGGTCCGCACCAATTTATGTGACGAAGCGCTACGTTTAACCAAAATTCTGCGCGAACTAAAACCCAATGAACCCGAAATAGAAGGGTTGCTTGCTCTCATTCTACTCCATGATTCTCGCCGCACGACCCGCCAGAACCAACACGGACAAATCATTGCCCTAGAGGATCAGGATCGCACAAGCTGGGACAAACAAAAAATTATCGATGGGCTTGATATGCTCAATATGGCACTGAAACGTAAAAAACCCGGCCCCTTTCAGACACAAGCGGCCATCAGCGCGGTACATGCCGAAGCCACAGATTATGGGGATACAAATTGGGATGAAATCGTCGCCCTTTATGAGCATCTGTATCAGCTACAGCCCAATCCCGTTGTGACCTTAAACAAGATCGTTGCAATTTCCCACGCCCAAAGCACATCCATTGCTTACGACATGCTTGGCGAGGTGGAAGTTAGTCTAGCCGAGTACCAACCTTTTTACGCAACAAAGGCTGAGTTTTTACAAAACCTAGGACGCATTCACGAAGCAGAAATTGCTTTTCTCAAGGCCATAGACCTTTCAGGGGAAGAAAATATCCGCCTGTTTTTACAACAAAAATTGGGCAAAATGCTCCGGAATAATTAGGGCAATGCTAAAGCGTGTCTCGTGAAAAGTGTGCAGCGGTTTTGGGATAAAACACACACGACAACAACCAGCCCACCGGCGTGAGGTCTAACAAATACATAAAGCAGGTCGCCCGAATATGTGTCGAACGCGACATGCTTTAGTTAGAGATTTAATGGGTATTGGAGGGCCTATCAAGTGCATCCATCTTGCGCTCAATTCTCTCACGTTCCCGCATGAGTTTCTTTTGATAGCGCCCTTGCACCAGATCAACAGCCACCATAACAAACAAAACAAAGTAGAAGGTAGATTTTGCCATCGGCAACACTTCAGAGCCAAACAAAACCAAATGCGCCAAATGTCCACCATCGGACACCAGCAACACCCCAACAAGCAACAGGATAAACAGTCCTAGAACCTCATACATCCGGTTTCGATCAAGGAAGTCTGCCACGATGTCAGCCACAAAAATCATCGCAATACCGGTGACTAGAATAGCCGTTGCCATCACCCAGAACACATCAGTCAGTGCGATCGTTGAAAGAATTGAATCAAACGAGAAAACCAGGTTCATGGCAACGATCATGAAGATTGCATTGCCAACAGATCGCCTTGGCCCCTCTTCCGCATAGTCATGTTCTGAAATGGAGATCATATGAAATATCTCCTGAATGGCTGTGTAAAGAATGACCCCACCGCCGACCAGCACAATAACCGCGTGCAAATTCAGTTCGGTTTCGATTACACCTTCCCAATGCCATGCAAAAAATGGCTCTTGAAATGCAGCAATTGCCTGTAAAATGACGAACAGCAAAGCAATGCGCAAAACAATGGCAACCGCGAGGCCAACCTTACGTACAAAAGCTTGCTTGTCCTCAGCAACTTTTTTGGATTCGAGGGAAATATATAGCAGGTTGTCAAACCCAAGCACGGCCTGCAACAGGATCAACATCAAAAGTGTGAACCAGTTTTCGGCGGATAAGAGAGAGGCCATGTTTATGCTCCAAGGATAATTGTGTTCCTATGGATACAACAAACACGCCCTCAACATCAATTGCTTTTACGCCCCTTATTCGGGACGCAAGCTATCAAGCCACTACAGGCCTAAATCGAGCAGTGCAGCAATGGCCGATTTTCCAGTTTGCGCGACAACCCGGCCTAATTCGTTTTCACCCAACATCATCACCAACGTGGAGCGACGTGGAATAGCCAGCGCTGCAACCAATTCGCCAGACCGATAAGTGTCCCAGTCAACCCGCAATATCGGAATATCATTATATGCAGAACTCTCAGCCTGCAAACCATCCAATACACGCTCCTGCGCCTCGCAAGTACCACACCAGGTTGCTGAAAAATCTAGCAAATAAGGCTTCCCACTGGCAACTGCGTCCTCCAATACCGGTGGGGCATACACAACAACATTGCCCGCTAACGCCGGCAGACTGACATTGGCCATAAACCCGGCCAAGCCAATTACAAATAATCCGCGTCTTGAAAGTTTCATTTAATTTTCCTTTTGTTAAATACTAACCGAGAGATCGACCAACCAGGCCGGAAGATTTTCGACCGCCCAGCCTTCCGCCATGCGATCAAAATGTAATACGATTGCCAAGCCGACAACAATAAGACCCACACCAAGAATTGTTTTCGCGTGCGGGGCAATTGCCGCCAAAAAGTTTTTGCGCGTGCCGATAAGGCCACGCGTGCCATAGGCTAGGCCCAACATGACTGTTGCCGCCCCAAGAGAGAACACCGCCATAATAGTGAACGCGTAGGCCAGGTTCTAGCCCTGCGCCGCAAAGCCAATTGCAGCACCTAATGTGGGGCCAATACAGGGGGACCATGCCAAGCCGAGCATACCACCGGCCAACATTTCACCACCAAGTCCCTTGGTTTCAACCTTTGAAATCGCCGCGGTACTACCCCCTGCGACGCCTCCAGCAACAGTTGCAAAACGCTCTTGAGCTCTTGGAATGAGCAAAACAGCACCAAACCCGATCATCAAAACGCCGGTGAAAAATGAAATGTCTTCTTGCTGCAAGCCCACAGCACGGGTAAGCCAGAAAACCAACATCCCGATAAAGGTAAAACTCAGCGCCATACCCGCCGCCATTGCGACCGGGCCCAACGGATGACGCGCCACAGCACCGGCAGCAATTAAGGGCAATAAAGGCAATACACATGGGTTGATCAAAGTCAGTAGACCCGCGCCATAGGCTAAAAATATATCCAACAAATGCTTATGCCTTTTTTATTTATACTTTAGTTCTTAAATACTAAATTTCTAATACGCCAATATTGCTGCGATACGTAATAAACCAAAGTCAAATTAGCGTGATGATGCAGTGATCGAATATTGGCTTTGACGCAAGGGCAAGACCAATGCACCGGCGTGAGGCGCATAAATGCTATCGTGCGGTCCAACCGCCATCTGCAGCCATCCGGCGTGAGGCATATAATCGCTATCGTGCGGTCCAACCGTCATCTGCAGCCATTCGGCGCGAGGCATATAAATGCTATCGTGCGGTCCAACCGCCATCTGCAGCCATTCGGCGTGAGGCATATAATCGCTATCGTGCGGTCCAACCGCCATCTGCAGCCATCCGGCGTGAGGCGCATAAATGCTATCGTGCGGTCCAACCGCCATCTGCAGCCATCCGGCGTGAGGCATACAATTGCTATCGTGCGGTCCAACCGCCATCTGCAGCCATCCGGCGTGAGGCATACAATTGCTATCGTGCGGTCCAACCGCCATCTGCAGCCATCCGGCGTGAGGCATATAATCGCTATCGTGCGGTCCAACCGCCATCTGCAGCCATCCGGCGTGAGGCATACAATCGCTATCGTGCGGTCCAGCCGCCATCTGCAGCCATCCGGCGTGAGGCATATAATCGCTATCGCGCGGTCCAGCCGCCATCGATAGCAATTGACGTACCGGTGATTGAACGCGCCATATCCCCCGCCAGATAGAGCGCCATCGAGGCGACCTCCTCAGGGGCAACAAATTGTTTTGTGGGTTGCGGCATGAGCATAATCTGATTTTTAACTTCTTCCTCAGAAATATTATGCGCCTTGGCTTGATCGGCCAATTGCTGCTCGACCAGAGGTGTCAAAACATACCCCGGACAAATTGCATTGACCGTAATGCCCTGTTCAGCAACCTCAAGGGCTACTGTTTTTGTCAAGCCAAGCAAGCCATGCTTGGCAGAAACATAGGCTGATTTATAAGGGGAGGCCACCAAACCGTGGGCCGATGCAATATTGATAACACGCCCCCAACCGCGTGCCTTCATATCTGGCAGAGCGCCTTTGATTGTCTGAAAAGCCGCATCCAGACTAATAGAGCGTACGTGCTCCCAGTCCTCAAGAGCAAGCTCATCAACAGGTGACACTTTTTGCACGCCGGCATTATTTACCAGCACATCAATGCGCCCAAACCGCTGAATGAACCGCGACACCAGATCTGTGCCCTCTTTGCGGGCAAGGTCGGCTTGAAAGTATGAAATATCACCATTGGCATTGGCCTTTACCAAATTAATAGCAGCGCCAACATTTACCTCGTCCTCGAAACTATTCAGCCCAACATCATACCCCGCATTGGCAAAGGCCTTAGCAATCGCCAAGCCAATGCCGCTGGTTGACCCTGTAACCAACACCGATTTTGGGCCACTTTCCACGCGCTAATTTGCAGGCAAAAGATCAGGTAGGAAAGTCGTAATAATTGGAAAGTTCCACAACAAAAGCAAACCGATAACCTGAATAAATATAAACGGAATAACACCCTTGTAAATATCAATGGTCGAAATCTCTGGCGGCGCAACACCCTTGAGATAGAACAACGCAAAGCCAAACGGCGGCGTGATAAACGAAGTCTGCAAATTCACCGCAATAAGAATGGTAATCCACACAGGTGGCATCAATGCTGGGTCAGCCGCATAAATCACCGGCCCGACAATGGGAATAACAATGAAAATAATCTCAATGAAATCAAGCACAAACCCAAGGAAGAACAAAACAATCATCACCACGATGAGCAATGTCCGCGGATCATCAAATGAATGCAAGAATGTTTGAATATATTCTTCACCACCAAACGAGCGCAATACCAAGGAGAGGAATAAAGAGCCAATCAAAATAACGAAAACCATCGACGTCACTTTGGTAGTTTCGTTTATAATGGGCGACATGATTTTTTCGCGGATTAAAACCCAGCAAGAATAGAGCAAACCAAATATTGCCACATGGAAGGCAACAATTGCGAGAAAAATTGCCACGCCATTGTCAAAATCAATAACTTGTGCATTCATCCTGAGATCGAAATTGGCCCGTAGAATCAGCATAACAACGATGGCCAATCCGGCCCAGGTCACATACTTGTTGGAACCCCCGCCTTCCTTAAGCCGCCGATTGGCCGCCAACATAATGGCCCCCGCAGCCCCAAGACCCGCCGCCGCAGTTGGGTTGGTAATCCCCCCCAGAATTGAGCCTAATACGGCAACAATGAGCAAAACCGGTGGCGAAATAACCCGCAAAGATTCAACTTCCATAATCCGTGGAATAGCGTGCCGTAAAGAATAAACGATCATTACTCCGGGAATGAAGTAATATAGTGTGCGCAACCCACCGCTCGCATCCCCCGGCACAAACAGCCCATCAAAAATAAAGACTAATGCCAGACCAACCAAACCAACCACAATCGGCTTACGATCATAGCTTGGACGTAGCGCCAGCGCTAACGTGATCATAAAACCAGTCAGCACCAATACTGACATCACACCACTGGAAAACGGCGCATATGTCGTAATGTCATCAACAGTATTTGAGCCAACCAAGCCATTGGAGCTCAACACAATCCATAAAAACACCAATGCCACGAGCGGCCCAACGGTCGCCCCCACCATAATCCACGCATTATTGTTGTAATATCCGGTCAACTTATATTCATCCGGTGTCCCCAGATGTACGGCCGGCGCAAGTTTTGGAAAAATCAACGCATACCCAAATGCATAGAGCGCGTAGAGCGAAGACAAAAACAACCCCGGAATAAACGCCGCTTTGAACAAAGTACCCGTGGAAAGAACAGCTGGTTCCCCCAGCATTTCAAGCACGGTAATGCCCAACTCTGCGGCCCGGTTTTCCTGACCCAGAGCATACATGTCCCCCACGATCGAGCCTAAAAGCACGATCACAATTGAGGGCGGAATAATCTGACCCAACGTGCCTGACGTCGCAATAATACCTGTGGAAAGTGACTTGGAATAGCCATGCTTGAGCATGGTGGGCAAGGCAATCAGACCCATGGTCACAACGGTCGCACCAACAATACCGGTAGAAGCGGCCAGCAATGTACCAACAAATACCACAGCAATTGCCAAACCGCCGGGCAATGCGCCAAACAATTTAGCCATTGTGGTCAATAAATCTTCAGCGATATTGGAGCGTTCCAGCGCAATACCCATCAGCACAAACAAAGGTACAGCCAACAGAGTTTCGACATTCCCCCCAAAGGCACGCGCGAAAACCCCCTGCGCCCAAACCGAGAGCGTCGAAAGCAAAGCCTTTTGCCACCCCCCCTCAAACACAGCCACCTTTTCAGCAACGCCATTAAAGTCTTGAATGGTATAAAGAAGGCCCGCATCATTTAGGATGGCAATAAGCGCAAAACTAAACAGTGCAGAACCCGACAAGGCAAACGCCACCGGATAACCAGAAAGGATACCCGTGAACAATGAAACCATAACGATGATCAGCGAAACCTCGACGCCTGTAAGACCGAAAAACATGATCTTTATGTCCCCTGTTTAGCTGGTTTGTCAGCCGCATCGGTCTGAACTTGTGACGTTTCTTCAGAAGTTGTTTCTTGAGAAACTTTTTTCTTATCGTAAATAAACACCGAGCGCGCCGCCATGCTGGCCATCCCCATGCTTTTTAAGCGATCCCCTTCAAAGGAATAGTGGGAAGGGATATCTTCTTCAGGTTCCAACAGCGCCAATATATTGCGCAGTAAAAATCCAATCGCCGTAATGAACATCAGGCCGGCAAAAAGCACCACCATCAGTTTAAACGACCAAACCCAGGAAAATTCGGCAGTGCCTGAAGATTCCCACTTGAAGCCGCGCCAACTGGCTTTTTCCGACCAAAGATTTAACGGGCGTTGGGAAAACATTGAGTTCATGGCAATGGGCCAAGAAAACCACCACAGCAAAATTGTTGAAGGAATAAACAAAACAATCGTTCCGATGAGATCAATCAACAATTGTGTGCGCCGCTTGGTCGCCGCATACACAAGATCAACCCGCACATGACCACCCTCAATAAAGGTATAACCAGATGCCGCAGCAATAATCAGTGCATTGTAAAATTTTAGTTCCCCCGAGAGCCATTGCAATTGCCCCCCGGCAACCATGAACCCCATGGGGGCAAAGAATAATTCATTGCCACGAAATATTTGCCCCATGGCAATGATTAGAACCTGCTGGAGCATCATGGCAATGGTCAGCCAAGCGGCCCAATGGCCGATTTTCCCGCTAAAAACTTCCAAGCCAAACACAGTACGTCGCAAAATGCTGCGCCGATAAAATCCGAGGCCGATTAAAACCAGAACAAGAGCAAAAATAGCAAAAAACAGGCTTTGTGACTTACCCACCAGCGTCAACAAGCTCATTTGTTCCTTCAGCGTTTCAAGCTGAAATAATTGGTAAAGATGATAGGGGGAAATTAATAAATTCACGAATCCCATAAGGAAATTCGTAAGCATGCTCACCACAATATCCATGCAAAAAGTGCCTCCCCAAACACCGTTAAATTAAAAAATTCACTTGAACAGGCTCAAGCTAAAAGGAAAGCCGGGCGATATACCCGGCTCTCCATATTTCGTAAAAATTCTTGAGGTTTAACCAAGAACCCGTGTACGCTGACGAGCATAGGCAACAGAAGAAAGCGTATCCCAAGAAGCCGAAAGGCGCATGGAATTGGACGCAGATGCCGAAATCTTGGCGAACAATGGATCAGACATGTTTTCGTCCATAACTTCTTTTGAAGCTTCACCGAACGCATCCCAAACATCATCAGGGAATTCCAGGGTTTTAACACCACCGGCAATCAAACGCTCAAGAGCTTCAGAGTTTTTGGACAAGAACTGGTGTAGGCTCCAAAGTTCAGTTTCAGCAGAAGCAACCTTAATCGCCGCTTGATGCTGAGCTGAAAGACCATTGTAACGGTCAGCATTGGTTGCAACAGTAAGAGCTGCACCTGGCTCATGGAAACCTGAAGTATAATAGATCTTCGTGATTTCTTGGAAACCAGCTTTTTCATCAGCCCAAGGACCAATCCACTCCGTGCCATCAAGCGCACCCGAGGCCAAGGCCTGATAGATTTCGCCGCCAGGAAGTGTCTGTACGGAAGCACCCAATTTACCAAGTGCTTTGCCGCCAAGACCAGGCATGCGGAATTTCAAACCGTTGAAATCATCAGCTGAGTTGATTTCTTTGCGGAACCAACCACCAGCCTGTGGGCCAGTGTTACCAGCGATGTGCGATACCAAACCAAATTCTTCGCCCAATTCAAGATGAAGCTCTTGTCCACCCATATGGTAGTACCAGTTATGCATTTCGTTTGGTGTCATGCCAAAAGGCACAGCAGTAAAGAATGCAAACCCTGGATGCTGACCTACATAATAGTAATCAGCGGCGTGATACATATCAGCCTGACCAGAAGTCACAGCGTCAAATAGTCCTGGAAGACCAGTAACCAATTCGCCCTGTGCTTTGATGTCAATTTCCAATGTGCCATCAGTGATAGCTGAAACACCATCAGCAAAATGTTGTGCGGCATCAAAAACACCAGCAGCACCACGGCCCCAAGCGGTAACCATAGTTAGTTTTTCACGACCCTGTGAAAGAGCCGGGGTTGCCAAAGTTGACGCAGCACCTGCACCCACCAAAGCTGTACCTGTTAAAAATTTACGACGTTCCATATTAATCCTCCCGAAAACGCGTGAGCCACAAGACATGCGACCCTTTATGCAGCATTGTTATAGAGCCACTTTTTATAAAAAACCCCCTATTCGCGCATTTGTCTACCCAAAACTACGCAAAGCATCCTAAATCATGCTTAGATGTGATTTATTCTAACCACAAACATTGGCACTAAAGGCAAAAAGCAATGTCCCAAACAAAAGGCATATTTGAGTTGAGCTTTAAGCAGCAAGTTCTGGCACTTGCCATCCTGCCGCTCATTATTGCTATTTTTGCCATCTCATTGCTTGTCACATCCCAATCGCGAAATCTGGCGCAAAACGGCATTTCCACATTTGAGCAAAATATGCTGGAGGCCAAACAGCAGGAATTGATCAATTACATCAACATGGCCCAATCCTCCATCAGCCAGATATACGACAATGCCACCCCCCACGATCTTGATGCCCAGGAACAGGTGAAGCGCATTCTCTCTAGTCTGTCCTATTCTGAGGATGGGTATTTTTTCGTTTATGATTTTGAGGGCAACAATCTGGTGCACCCCAAACAACCCTTTAGAATTGGCCAAAACTGGATTGACCTCACCGACCCGGACGGGGACAGGGTGATTGAAAACCTGATCAATGTGGCAAAAGAGGGCGGTGGATTTCACCCCTATAAATGGGAAAAACCATCTTCCTCCGAAATCGCTGACAAACTTTCCTACGCCATTGCCTTGCCCAAATGGCGGTGGATGCTGGGCACCGGCCTATATGTGGATGATGTGGTTGCCCAAACCGCCGCCGCAAATTCTGAACTCAAATCCTCCATCAATCAGACATTCATTTTCATTGCATTGATTACCCTTGTGGCCGTAATCGCAGTGCTTTTCACCGGCCTTTTGCTCAATCTGCGCGAACGCGCCATGGCTGATACCAAACTTAAAGAATTGACCCGGCGCATCATCGACACGCAAGAAGAAGAACGCACCCGTATTGCCCGCGAGCTACATGATGGCATTTCCCAGAACCTCATCGGGGTGCGCTATGTGCTGGATCTGGCTGAGCATAAGGTAAAGGACGGGGCCAGCGATGCACTCCAAACCATTGAACGCGGCGCGATGAATTTAGGTAAGGCGATCAAAGAAGTGCGCCGCATATCCCATGACCTGCGCCCCGGTATTCTCGATGATTTGGGACTAAGCGCGGCGCTGGACGAACTTACCCACAATTTTACCGATCACACGGGTATAGATGTTGAACTCCATGCCGTCGCTTTTAAGAACCTTATTCCAGCCGATGCCAAAACCGCCGTCTATAGGGTGGCCCAGGAAGCACTCACCAATGTGGAGCGCCACGCCAATGCCACCAAAGTCAAAATAAATTTGACCTCCACCCCCAAGGGCCTGCGCATGCTAATTGCCGACAATGGGAATGGCCTGTCAGATGATGGTGATTCTGAGCTACAACAAAATTCAAAGACCGGTCTGGGGGTGCGCAATATGCAGGAGAGAATGGAACATTTCTCTGGCTCCCTTAGTGTTAAATCTTCCCATTCCGGCACAACCCTTATGGCAAAACTTCCCCGCTCCATTTATCTAGATCAAATCCACGAGAAACAATCATGAATACTGTCCCGATAAAGGTGCTGTTAGTTGATGACCACCCCCTTGTACTCGAGGGCATTGCGGCCATCATCGGCACCTATTCCCATATTGATGTCGTTGGCGCCGCCGCCTCCGCAAAGGAAGCCTTGTATCTGGCCGAAAAAACAGAGCCTGATGTGACAATGATGGACATTAACATGGCCGGAACAAACGGCCTCGATGCCATTGAATTGTTTAAGGAACAACACCCCAAGACACGTATTATCATGCTCTCAATGCATGACAATCGCGAGTATATTTCCACATCTGTGATGTATGGAGCCAGCGGCTATGTACTCAAGGACGTATCCACCAACGAGATAATATCTGCCATCGAAGCGGTGGCGGCTGGTGGCACTTATTTTTCCTCCGGGGTATCCGATGTCTTGCTGAAACACGAACAAGCGCAAAAATCTACAGGACCCTTAACCACAAGAGAACAGGCGGTTCTAATATTGGTGGCCGAGGGAAAAAGCTCAAAAACTGTTGGAGAAACTCTGCAGATTTCTACCCGTACTGTTGAGACCCATCGCAAAAATATCAAAAAGAAATTATCCATCAGCACCACGGCGGGCCTCACAAGATACGCCATAGAAAATGGGTTGGTAAGTTAGGCGAGAGGCCAGACACCACCCCAGTATTGCGATCATCCCGCACAACATGAAAGCTTGTTCACATCCATGTCAAAAGTTTGGGCTGCAAGTTTAAGCCCTTCCACTGTCGTAAGATAGGGGAAAACCATGGCGCCCAGTTCTTCATAGGTCATACCAGCCTTGATCGCCAGCACCGCAGTCTGAATACTGTCTGCCCCCTCTGGAGCTAAAATATGGGCCCCAATAAGCCGTCCCGTTTTTTTGTCGGCAACCAGCTTAATTAGTCCGCGAGTATCGCGCGCCGCAAGGGCTCGGGGCAGATTGTCCAGAGTAAGTAGGGATATTTTAGTATCAAAACCTTGCGCAAGTGCCTGTTCTTCACTCAACCCCACATCCGCTACCTGCGGATCGCAAAACACCACGCTTGGCATCACTGAATTATCATAAACTAACTTTGCATTTTCCAACGCATTTTTGGTCGCAATTTTTGCGCCGTAAGCTGCCATATAAACGAACTGATCCTGCCCTGTAACATCACCGGCTGCAAAAACATCTTTCCGGGATGTGCCCATAAACTTATCAACAATAATGCTTCCATTTTGGCGCATCTGCACCCCACCATTCTCAAGACTTAAACTTTCAGTATTCGCCCTGCGACCCGATGCAATCATCAGCTTTTGAGATTTGATAGTTGAAGGGCCAGATTCGCCCCTGACATGGAGTACAATTTCACCCTGCTTTTCCTCAACCCGTTCATAAGATTCCACCCGGAAAAGGTTGATGCCTTCTTGGCGAAAGTACCCGGATAACGCCTCTGAAATTTCTGGTTCTGCCTCAGGCAGGATGCCGCGCCGCGAGACCAAGTTTACATCCACACCGGCTCGGGAAAATATTTGCGCAATTTCCACACCGATAAACCCGGCACCCACAATGGTTATAGAATTGGGTAATTCCTCCAGCTCAAGCGCCGTCGTACTTGTCAGAATTTCAATGTTTTTGATATTCCTGATATCGGGTAACGCCGCGTGTGCGCCGGTTGCTAGGATAATTTTATCGGTACAAATTGCTTCGTCGTTAACTTGCAAGGTGCCATTTTCTGAGAAGTGCGCTGCCCCTTGAACATATGAGATATTTTTATATCCCGGCAAAACATCGACATATTTTGCCTGCCTTAGCTGATCCACCAATTCCTGTTTTTGTTGAACCAAGGCTGACCAGTCAGAAATTTTTGCTGTGGCATCAACACCGGCAAAGCGCCTCGAAGCCGACGCCAAAAAAACCGGTTCCACCGCACGCATCAATGCCTTAGAGGGTACGCAGCCCACGTTGACACAAGTTCCACCAATGGTTCCATGTCCAATCAGCAAGACTTTTGCACCTAGATTTGCGGCGCTGATTGCTGCGGAAAAACCAGCAGAGCCTGCCCCGACAACGCACATATCCCAGCGTTGGCCCTCGGGAATACTTGTATCAATCCTCTTTGATCCCAACATAAACTAACCTCCAGCCTGTTGATTTTTGCGTCGGCGCCAAAGCGCAAAAACTGTCAAAATTACAAAAATTCCCAACGCCGGAAATAACACCAAATCCAAATATCCGGTAAAAGCGGAAAGACCCACCACGCCAAACAAGACTACCAAAACAGGCGTAAAACAACATAGGGCAGCAATCACGGTGCCAATAATTCCAACCTTCAATAGTTTCTTCTCGTCCATATCAGTTTATCCTCATCTTCAAATGGCTTTCGGCTGAACATCCCACGTGACGCATCAACACAATTGAAATCGTCATATTCTGCAACTTCGTTTGAAATCCAGATCATCCATGTGCCGGGGATCACGCGAAGTTTACGGTCCCGAATGACCATGTTGAACTATACTGCCATCTGTAGTGACTACAGATGCAAGGGTAATTCGTTGAAAAATTCAAATAATTTGCGCGGATATGCAATCGGTCATATTTCGCAACTGACGGGCGTTAATATCGAAACAATCCGCTACTATGAGCGAATTGGTATCATGCCTATTCCAGCGCGCACCAAAGGAGGAAACCGCCAGTATGACCATACCCAACTTATGCGTCTGTCATTCATTAAACGCTGCCGAAACCTGGGATTTAGTCTGAGCGAAATTCGCACATTCTTGGTGATGGTTGATCAGGAAAATCTGAGTTGCGCAGAGGTAAATCAAATAACTTTGTTACATTTGGAAAACATCCGCACAAAACTCAAAGATTTGCATCGCCTAGAACAAACGCTGAGGGCCATGGCCGCACAATGTAGCCTCGGTGATATGCCTGAATGCCCAATCATAGAAACCTTATTTGAAATTGCCCAATAATCATCCGTGCTGATCAAACCTACCAGTCAACCGACGCGATATTATGCGCGCCCATATCGCGAATGTCCCGTTCCCCACAAAGGGCCATGGTCGTATCCAGCTCGGAGCGCAATATTTCAAGCACGCGGGTGACGCCAGCTTCACCACCGGCCCCCAATCCGTATAAAAACGGCCGCCCAATATAGGTGCCCTTGGCCCCCAAAGCTGTGGCCCGCGCAATATCAATGCCCGAACGAACACCCCCATCCATATGCACTTCAATTTGGTCACCAACAGCCTCAACAATGCCAGCCAAAGCCCGAATAGACGACCACGCTCCATCCAGTTGCCGGCCCCCATGGTTGGACACGATGAGCGCATCGGCCCCCGTATCAACCGCATGTTTGGCGTCTTCAGTATCAAGCACACCTTTGATTATCAGTTTGCCGCCCCAATGCTCTTTTATCCAAGCCACGTCATCCCAGCTCAGTTCCAAATCAAATTGTTTGGCCGTCCATTCGCTAAGCGATCCCATATCTTCAACACCTTTGACATGGCCCACAATATTGCCAAACCCGTGCCGACGCGTGGTTGCCATGCCCAAACACCAGCCCGGTCGGGTCGCCATTTGCCACATGTGCTTGGGGGTAATTTTAGGTGGTGCAGAAAGTTGATTACGCAAATCCTTGTGCCGCTGGGCCAGCAATTGCAAATCCATGGTCACAACCAGCGCCGCGCATCCCGCAGCCTTGGCACGGTCGATCAGGCTTTTAATATAATCCTTATCTTTCATCACATAAAGCTGGAACCAGAACGGTTTCTTCGTCACACTTTTGACGTCCTCAATGGAACAGATAGACATGGTGGACAACACGAAGGGCACACCAAACTTTTCAGCTGCCTTGGCCGCCAGCATTTCGCCATTGGCATGCTGCATGCCAGTTAATCCGGTGGGAGCCAGCGCTAAGGGCATCGCTACGTCTTGCCCGATCATTTGAGTTTTAAGAGAGCGGTTAGCAAGATTACGCGCGATGCGTTGGCGCAAAAAAACTTTGTTAAAGTCGCTTTCATTGCCCCGGTAGGTCTGTTCGGTTAAAGAACCGGAATCCGCATAATCAAAGAATAGTTTTGGCACCCGACGGCGCGCCATTTCTTTAATTTCACCAATTGTAAGTGCCGATTGCAAAGCGCTCATATTCACTCCTGAAAATCATTTTCATCCATGATCAGCTTATAAACTTACCAGAATAAAAAGCCAAATGAAATCAACAATACCAGCCCAAAGATCCCAATAGGTTCCTTAAGGCCAGTATCTATTAAATCAATATGGTTATACACAAACAATCGGAAACCCGGACCTAAAATCCAAATATAATAGTGGCACCGGTCTGGCTATTGCCAATTTGGCGCACATTTACATCCGTGTTGCGCCCAAACTGATAGACACCGTAGGCATTGCCGTTTCCATTTTGGTCCAGCCGTCCTTGATGTCCCTCACCCTCTTGCCAGACAGTGCCAAAGTTTCCATTGCCACTCTGGCGCAAACCCGCCGCATTATTACGACCATTTTGGCGGATAATGTCCCCTCGGTTTTCCAGTGAGTTCAGAATGTTAAAAATCTGCATACCGGCGCGCAATTCTTGAGCATGGCGGGGAGAACCAGTGGCGATGGAAAGGGAAAAGCTCCCCGCCGCCGCCGCCGGAGCCACAAATCCAAGGGAAGCTATGCTGGCAAGGCTCAGGGCGATTAGTGTAGTTTTGAAAGATTTACGGGTCATTTTGGTCTCCAAATATGAAAAGAAAAGGGGATAGGGGGGAAATCGGAATGCGCGCATATTGCGTACACCCACAAGGCTTGGATTGAGGGCTCTAGCGCTAATTGCAAACCTGAACAAAGGCCGCCACGTTGCCCGAACCGCTCTGGGACACATCCGCGGCACAGCCGTCGCCAACCTGAACCCCTGCGGCAATATTGCCATTGCCGTCCTGCATCATTACAGCCATATGGTTTTGCCCAAACTGAGCCACACCCACCTGATTAAAGTTCCCGTTCTGAAACGTATCTGCGAAATTGCTGACGCCCTGCTGACCCGTTGCCGCGACATTACCATTGCCCCACTGATTTGACCTTGCTTCGTTCCAGCCGCCATCTTGATGCATGCCAATAACATTGCCCGAGCCATTCTGTGAGCCACCAACGCTGTTAAAAATGCCGAACTGTTGCAACAAAATTTCGTTGGCCATTGCGGGCATAGCGCTTAAGGACATCATGGCAGTTAGGGCCGTTGTAATAAGAATTTTACGTGTCATTATTTTTCTCCTAGGGGTACGAAACAATTCCAACTTTCAAATGGAGTTAATTTTCGTGGTTGATAATGACACCGTTCTAAATCAGGCGGTTTGAACCAAACCTGAGTGCAGTATTCAGATTTCATTCATCATATTTCTTGAGTTCTTAGATTGATCACCAAGAACTCAATTCATCACCAAATCTTTACAATCAAACAGAGACGATAAACTCGATGTGATTTGCGAAAACCATAGATTTTCGGCACCATTGCAAGGCGTTTGCATCTGGAGAAGGAAATTGGAATGAGCGAGTTGGCCATCAGACACGAAAAAAACAAAACCTCTGGACGCTATGTCGTTGATCTGGCCCCCGGCATGATTGGTGAAATGACCTATCAGCGGGTCAACCTCAATAAAATCGCAATTGATCACACCCGCGTGCCGCCGGAATTTCGCGGTAAAAACATCGCAGCTAAGCTGATGGAATTTGCCATCGAACAGGCCAAAAAAAATAAAGACAAAATTGTTCCGGAATGTTCATACGTGCAGGTGCAATTCGCCCGTCACAAGGAGTGGGCTAACTTACTCGCCAGTTAAATTGCAACATTTTTTCTCTAAATTTTCTTTAGCTTTTTAGCAAATTCAACTGGACATTCAGCCCCCTACAAGGCAAATTTTAAGCTTCGCCCTGCACAATTAAGTGCCATACACGAGGCTTATGCAACAATGCAGACTGCAATAACCCAGATCAAAGCATGGCTTGAAACGGCATCAAAAAATGTAGTCATTGTTATTGCCCTGCTAATCTTTGTTTTCCCTTTAGGGGGATATCTGATGTGGAAGGGCAAGCATTTTTCCAAAAATGTGCGCTGGATTATCACCGGAATTTTGGTGCTCTGGTCATTTGTTCTATTGTCCCCTTCCGATAATGGCGGAACTTATAATGACCCTTATGGGGAACTTGGGGGTAGCTGTAGCGCCTCATTTGAACAAAACGGATGTACCTATTTCCGCGATGGAAATTGTAACGTAATCGGCCAAAGCTGTAATTAGAGCGTGCCACCGATAAACAGCTGTCGGCGCGAAACTAAACGTTTTCGGCTATCGGGCAAATGGCACGCGGTGCAAAAAATGTCAGAATTTAATTGCTACCTGCAATGTCCAATGCCCCGGGCGCCAAAATGCCGGACAGTTTATCCCAGCCAATGACGACACTGGGCAAGCCGTAGGCATAGGCTGCCAATTCATATTGTTGAAATTGAATATGTAACCCTTCTGGGGTAAATTTCCACCTGTCGACTTCAACGGACATGTTCACCGCATCAGAAATGTCATCCCAAATATCCCTCGCCAACTCTTCATCCGCCAATACAGCCCCAAGCGTGATATCCTTGAATGATTGTTGCCAACCTTCGCCTGTAAATATATCGGATGCCACCAGCCCCCTATTTTCTTCAATCAGATAATGGTCATAGGACAGGTAAGACGACCCATGCGCAGCCCCGTGATAATAGGAAAAGGAATCAACAGCACTTGAAACACGTCTGGGCGTAATTTCATAAATACGCACAGATATATCACTATCCACTTCCCCACTCATGGCCCCCAAGTCTGTCTCAGGTATCAAATAACCATTCCCAAAACCAGCTGCGGCATAATCGTTATAGGCAATACCCAGCGCATCAGTTGCATCGATAAGCGTTGCGGAAAAACTATATCGCGCAACCGGGGGGCCAAATGTATTCACGTTATCTACCTTCGTAGTATAAGTACCCAAGGGGAAAGTCTGCACGTCATCCACACGCCAGTCATTTTCCAGCAGTTCTTTACGCCCCCAAATTGTTTCTTCAACGCAAAAGAGCTGTTCATCCTCAAAGGGTGTAGTTTGAACCTCTCCATTTGTCGTACAGGCCAGCGCCGCAAAATCTCGCCATGCCCGCTGGTCAGTTTTCAAAGCTGAACGCGCCTGATCTGTCAGGGGTGTTAAAAGATTAAAGTAGGCAATTTCCATTTCAAGTTGCAGGGCTTTGAGATCAACATTGTCGCATACGGCATGGGCATTAGGTGAGCGCACCTTATCGCACTCCCCTGCATTTGCGCCCGATGAAATACTAACAGCAAAGAGCGAAAGAATAAATATTCCCATAGCTTGCACAATTTTTCGCATCTACCCGCTCCTCAATTCTTTCGGCTTCCCTATATCGCCGCCTTTAGACTTTCCGCGACATAAATTTCACGCAACTTCTTGGCCACTGGCCCCGGCGTTCCATCCCCGATTTTCTTACCATCAATTTCCACCACCGGCATGACAAATATCGTCGCCGCCGTGGTAAAGGCTTCCACCGCCTCAGTGGCTTCTTTAATCGTAAAAGGACGTTCCTCCACCTTCATCTGCAATTTATCTGCAACTGCCAAAACGGCCTTACGGGTAATTCCTGCCAGAATAGAGTGGGACAGATCCCGCGTTACAATGGTGCCCTCTTTGGTGACAATATAGGCGTTGTTAGCGGTGCCTTCGGTAACAAACCCGTCCCGCATCATCCACGCGCCACCTTTGCCTTGCTTGCGTGCTTCCATGCTTGCCAATGAGGGATAGAGCAATTGCACAGTTTTAATATCGCAGCGACCCCAGCGCAAATCCTCAACGGAAATGACACTAATGCCCGTTTTCGCCTTGGGCGAATCAAGCAGATTCCAGCTCTGGGTAAATGCAACAATAGTATTTGGTGTGCCCTCTGGTGGAAAAGCAAAATCCCTGTCCGCGGCCCCACGGGTCACTTGCAAATATATCAAACCCTCGTTCAATTCATTACGCGTCAACAATTCCCGGTGCATGGCCAGCAATTCATCCTTGGACATATCAAGGGCCATATCAAGTTCGCCAGTGGAACGTTGCAGTCGGGCAAAGTGCCCGTCAAAATCAATCAGTTTCCCCCCAAGAACAGAGGTAACTTCATAGACCCCATCCGCAAACAAAAACCCACGATCAAAGACGGAGACCTTGGCCTCATCTTCATTGACGTAATCTCCAGAAACAAAAACAGTGCGCAACGCAGTAACCCCTTCATAAATAATATGAAGCGAGCATAGGCCATAAACCCCATCCTTGGGAACGGCAAAATATCACAGATTGAATTTTGGAGTATGTCTTAGCTGGTTTTCAAAAAAGCCATGCGGCCCAATTTAACTGCCAAAAGAACCACGGGCGCGCCATGCATAAGAAAATCAAAAATATCGACGGGCTTGACCAGGGTGCCGACCATAAGCATGCGGAATTTTTCAAACAAATGTGGCTCCGGCACAAAAGGAGCCAACCCCAATAGCAAAGCAATGATCACCAAATGCATCAATGAAATATTATCAAGCCAAGCCATGTGAAACCCATTTTCAAATTATTCAAAAAAGAAATGCCACCAACGAACCAACGCAGGTGGCATCAAGATAAGAGTATCTGTATATTAGTTTAACCTAATATACAAGCGGAATTTCGAGTTCCAAAATTAGGCGGCAGTTTGCTTGCGCACTTTGTTCTTTTTCCAACGTGCCTTTGTTTTGCCATTGGGTTTCCCATCTGGCCCAACACGAACTTTACCACCGAAACCAGTTTTTGGTTTGCCAGCAAATTTACCCTTGGGTTTGCCAGCGCCATCCTGAGGTCGATTGTCGCCGCGATGAGCAGGTTTGGAGCCCTGATGTGCAGGTCTTGCACCTTGGCGCGTATTCTCATTTGATGCGCCGCCTTCAAAACGATTTTCACCATCGGGCTTATTGCGAGGCTTAAAGCTCTTGCGCTTATTGCCTTCACCCGGTTTACCTGTTGGTTTTCCTGAAAAATTACGTTCGCCAGAATTACGCTCACCAGATTTGCGATCACCGAACTTACGTTCGCCGAATTTTTTGGCACCAAATTTCTTGCCGCCGAACTTGCGCCCGCCACCCTTTTTCGGGCCGGAAAGCTTTTCAATTTTTTGACCAGGATTTAGCAGACGTTGAATGGCATTCCATTTAGAGGCATCGGGAGGCGATACAAAATTGACAGCTTCACCCTTAGCCCCGGCACGCGCCGTACGACCAATCCGATGAATATAATCTTCAGGGCTTTGGGGCATGTCATGATTGATCACATGCTCAATATGGGGAATATCCAGCCCACGCGCCGCAACGTCCGTTGCCACAAGAATGCGGAATTTTTTAGAACGAAACCCGGCGGTTACCTGATTACGTTTATTCTGGCGCAAATCCCCGTGTAGGGCTGCAACTGAATGACCAAGTTTGCCCAATTTCACCGCCATTTTATCGGCGGCATATTTGGTCTTGATAAAAATCAGGATCGAACCTTCGCGTTCCTCAATTTCCTGTTGCAATCGACCAAATTTATCCGTGTCGGCAATCTGGATCAACTCTTGTTTGACATTTGGCGCTGTCGCATGGGCATTACCAACTGAAATTCGCACTGGTTCATTCAAATATTTCGCAGCAACACGTTGCATATTGCTTGGCATTGTGGCGGAGAACATAAGAGTTTGGCGCTCTGCACTGAGGAATTTAGCAATCGCATCAAGCTGTACGCCAAATCCCATATCCAGCATCCGATCCACTTCATCCAGCACCATGAAATTGGTGCGATCAAGTTTAAGCGTTCCGCGTTTTAGATGATCATTGATCCGGCCCGGCGTGCCAACAATCAAACGTGGGAAAGCGCGCAATTTGCGAATTTGCTTGCCCATATCTTCCCCACCAATCAACAAAACCGATGGGATATTGGAGCGGCCAATAAACTGATCAAGGGTTTTAAGCACCTGACCTGCAAGTTCACGTGTGGGCAATAAAACCAAAGCCGCGCCTTTGTCATCGGACAAAAGATGGGAGACAAGTGGCACCCCAAAAGCGGCAGTTTTACCAGTGCCTGTTTGGGCGGAACCCAAAATATCGTTACCCTCTAGGGCAACAGGAATGGCCTTGGCCTGAATGGGTGTTGGTGTAACCAAACCCATTTGCTCAAGACGATGAAACAGCTGCTGGGGAATCCCCGCATCATTAAAAGTTTGCATAAATATATCCTATAAAGGAACAGCTTTGGCTATTCCGGCAACGCGTTGCTTGAAAGTGGGATCGGTAAAATGCCTATGCAACGCTATAAGACAAAACCAAACGAGCCCACTTTTCCGTGCCGAAATTCTCAGAAGCGAAAGTATGAGCGCTGTAACGGCGCACTCCTTAGGCCCAAGTCGAACAGATGTCCACAAAAGAATATATTATTTTCGCAAGGA
>JAJRRG010000266.1 GCA_024279675.1 Alphaproteobacteria bacterium | reverse complement strand
GCAGGAGGATGGTTGATTTTCCCGCATTCATGGCGGCGTAAGAAAAGTAAAGCTTTGCCATTTTAGTTGATTCCATCCGCAAGGGTCATATGCAGTAGTTAGTTTCGCAGTGATGGGGCTATTTGAAAAGATCAATTGATCCAGTTTTCACAGGAGATATTCAGAGGAGATATTTACTGATGGCCTCACCGGGCAAATGGTCAAAGATTTCTGTGTGCGTGTTTGAACTTCACATTACGGACAAGTTTGTTTTTTAGGTTTGTCGGTAAGGGGCGCAATTTATTGCAATAAGAGATTTATATAATGAACATAGCTAGAGCCGTGCGGGCGATTTTAATATCTATCGTATTGATAATTCCAACATTTTCTTCAACTTCTTCAGCCATGCCAAGCAATCTTGCGCGCACGTTTAATGCGGAAGGACTGTGGGAAGCGCTGGAACTTGATGCGCGTTTTAATGTGGCCTATTGCGGAGATGGCACGCAGATTTGTGTCAAATTAGTCTGGATTAAACCCAGCGTTCTCAATCAAAAGAACCGTACCTTACTCGACACATATGTGATTCATGAGGGCCGCTCAACAAGTCCTCTTATCTGGCGGGGCAAGTTAAACGTGTATGAATATACGTTTGATGGCAAGATTTCCGTCGTCGCAGAAAACAAAGTTGCCGTGCAGGGATGTGCATTTTTTATATTTTGTAAAAGCTTCACCATGGATCGCATTGGTTAAGCTCTGCTTTTTTGAGCAATCCGTTACAATTTGAAACTTAAGGCTACAGGTTTTCCTGTGGCCTTAAGCTGTTTTATGTTCTCTTGTTTTGAGAAAGGCGGGAATTGATTCAACGGCAACGATGGCGATGAACAAAATTGCAATTCCCCAATATCCAATGGGCGAGAGGCGTTCGCCAAAAATAATGGCACCGCCTGCCGCCGCAAACAGGCTTTCTGAGGATACAATGATGCCTGCGTTGGCGGGGGGGACATGTTGCTGTCCCACCGCTTGCAGGGAAAAGCCGATGGCGGTTGAAAAAATCCCGGCATAGACGATTTCCACCCATCCGAACTGCAGAGCTTCAAGGGTCACTGTTTCCATGGTGAAGGCTCCGGCCATAGCGATCAGTCCAGCCGATAAAAAACATACTGTCGAGATGAAAAGCGGAAGGCCGGTTTTGGCGGCTAAATATCCCAAGAGCGCAACTTGCATACCCCAGAAAAAAGCACTGGATAGCACCAGATAATCCCCAACTCCAAACGGGTTAACATTTGCGCCGCTCAGCAAATAAAGCCCCAAAACGGCGAGGGGCGCACAGGCCCACGTGACGGGGTGTGGGTTTGTGCGGAAGATAAACAATTGGATGAGGGGGACAAAAAATACATAGGTGCCGGTAATAAAGCCCCCGTTGGTGATGCTGGTTGTTATCAGCCCCCATTGTTGTAGCCAAGAGCCCAAAAAGAAACTGAAGCACAGGGCGGTGAGAATCCATAAATCAGATTTGGAGAGTTTAATGTTCACGCGCCTATATTCTTTTAAGGCGAAGGGAAGGACAAGAATTCCGCCCAGTAGATATCGTGGACCAATAAAGGTAAGTGGCCCCATATGATCCATGGCGCTTTTTTGTGCGATAAAGGCCATGCCCCAGAAAAAGGCTGCCAAAAGCAACAATAGCATAGCATTGGATCGTTTCATTATGTGCACCTTGTCTCGGAGTATTGGGGGAAGTGTTTCTTAATTTAGAGTTCGTCGCCAAGCGCTTTGATCAGACGATCGATTTCCTCTGGCGTGGTATAGTGAACAAAGGACAGACGCAAGACCCCATGTTCAGGATCAAGTCCAAGCCCTTCAAGGGTGCGTTGCCCATAAAAATTTCCGCCCCCTGCCATAATATTATGCTTTACGAGGCGTTCGGACATTTCACGGCCCGATGATTTGAGCGCAATTGCAATCGTTGGCAAGCGCAGTTCAGCATTGCTGGGACCGATGAGGCGCACGTCATTGCGGGCGCTGAGCCAATCTAGCAGGGGCTGCATGAGAATTGTTTCTTGCGCGCGTATAACCTCATGCGCCAAGCGAAACGCGTTGTTTTGAGTTTGTGATTTTTCAGCCAAACCAGCGATGGCCTCAAGGTGGTCTGCGACCCCGGACATGGCCGCAATTTGAGCATGGTCGGGTCCGGCGGGGGTTAAGCGATATCGCAGCTTATTATCATTAAAATGGTGCCCCTGATTGGGCAACGACGCCGCAAATTCCGGGCGTATGGCCATTACACCTACATGGGGGCCAAAGGTTTTATAGGCCGAGAAAAAATAGATGTCGGCGTTTATATCGCTCACATCGGGCAGACCATGGGGGGCGTAGGACACCCCGTCAACAATGGCCAAAGCGCCCGCGTTGTGAATGATTTGGCAAATTTGTTTTGCTGGATTGATCGCCCCCACAATGTTTGAGCCATGGGGGAAGGCGACAAATTTCACCTTGTCGTCGAGCAGGTTTTCAAGATCGTTTGGGTCAAGCAGGGCGGTATCAGGGTCAATATTCCATTGGCGAATTTGCACGCCCATCCGTTCCAGCCGTCGCCAAAATCCGTGATTTGCTTCGTGGTCCTGGTTGGTGAGGATAATGGCATCCCCAGCGCTTAATTTTTGCGCAAAGGCTTGGCTCAAAACATAGGTATTGGCTGAAGTGGAGGGGCCAAAATGTATCCAGCTTTCATCAAGCCCCAGGGCCGCGCCGATGCGCTGGTAGGCAATATCCATGGCGTCCCCTGCGGTCATGGATGCGGGGTAGGCGCTATAGGGTTGAACCTTGGTCTGGCGATAGTAGCTCTCCAGTCGATCAAGCACAAATTTGGAGGTATAGGAGCCACCAGCATTTTCAAAAAAAGCGTGACCCTTTAGGGAGGGGTCCTCAAAGGCGGGAAATAGTGCGCGCACTTTATTTCTATCAAGGGGCAGGGATGTGTACGTCATTTGGGTGCCTAGAGTTAAGTTTGGGATATTCCTTTAAGATTGGTAGCGTGAAGATGGGGTTGGGGCAACACCAGAAATTGTTGCAATAATATATTGCATAAAATGGAAGAAACCCCAGTTGCTTTTGAGCAACCAGAGTTCCTTCGTCCAGGAGGTCTAGTATTTGTGTTGGGGCGTCCAGCGTCTGTCCTTAGGGGATTTGCGGGGACAAAAAAGGAAGACGCTGGACACTTGGCTAGAGGCAGATGCCTTAGCTATTATCTGACTCTTCGGCATTCTGACCGTTCGGTTCTTGACCATTGGGTCCCTGACCGTTTGGTCCTTGACCGTTGGGGCCATTACCGTTGGGGCCGTGGGAATGCTGACCATTATTGCCGCGTGGGCCGTGGCCATTGTTTCTCATGCCACGTTGGGGGCGCATTTGCTCTTTTGCGCGTCGGTCAGACTGTCAAAGAAAGCTTCAAACTCAGGCATGACATCTTCCATGGCACTTAGCTGTGCGCTCATCATGGCTTGACGGTTGTTTAACCGGTCGACCAAGTCTGTGTCAGAATTTGCTTGTCCGCGTTCTGCTGGTTTGAAGTCTACACAGGTTTCAGAAAATTCGGCCTGTGCGCTTAAGGTTGCAGTTTTGAAGCTGTCAAAAGAGGCGGTTTGTGCGTCCGTTAGTTCCAACCGATCCGCCATGCGGCTTAGGCCTGTTTCGATGCGCCCTGCGGCTTCATCGGAACATACAAAATGTATGGGGCCAGCACCGCCGCGTGCGCCGGGGCCGCGCCGATTTTCATTTGCTGTTGCAGTGCTCGCAAAAGATGAAAGAGAAATTACGCCGACGAGGGCAGTTGCTAGGATTGTTGTTGTTAGTTTTTTCATGTCGGTAGTCCTTTTTTGTGTTTTGTTTAAGGTTAGCGGCAAGTCCGTTGGCGTTTGATCGAGTTAAATATAGGTCAGGCCAACTTGTGGGAACCTGTCTGCAACATGAAAAAACGGAAAACCCATTAACCCTTGAGTTAACTTCTTGGAATGGCGCAATAAAAAACCGGCGCGTGGCCGGTTTCAAAAAATCTATATCTGTAATGTTGCCAGTATTTAATGTTTTCGGTTGTTCTTGCCCATGGGTTTTATCTGCTTGTGCAATGTGGGACTAGTATTCTTGCCGGTTTGACGCCAGATTTCAAAAACCAGCGCTAACATAAGCAGCGCGATGGCGGAAACCATGATCAAAGCACCGGCATTTGAATCCGGCAATAGATTGGCTGCAATGGCGGGGGGCGTGGCGACGGCTAATATTGTGAGAACGGCGAGCGCTGCATAGATCACTTTGAACAAGATATTGTTTGGCTTTTTGGACATGGGGTGTCTCTGATCTTTTATTGAGTGATTGCGATAATTGTTGGATGCCAACCTGTTCCAAAATTGGGGAGGGAATAAGCAAGTATTGTGGAAATTTGCGTGTTTTTTTGTGGCGTCAATATGATTTAGAACCAAGATGGCGCTCAGTTGGTGAGGCCTTGCATTGAGGGCTTGTATTGAGGGCTTGCCTTCCCTTTTGGAGCGCACTAATTCTAAGCGCAGTAGTTGAAATAATGAGTATTGAAGATGATTGAGCTTTCAGCGGCCCTGAACCGGGTTTCCCCTTCGCCAACAGTTGGCATAAGCCAGCGCGCGCGCATTATGGCGGCTGAGGGGCGCGACATAATTGCATTGAGTGCTGGGGAGCCGGATTTTGATACCCCTGATCATATCAAGCGCGCTGGCATAAAGGCCATTGAAGCGGGTAAAACCAAATACACCAATATTGATGGTATTCCTAAACTTAAAGAGGCCGTGGCGGCGAAATTTCGCCGGGACAATAGTCTTGATGTGACAGCTAAGGATTGTTTTGTCGGCTCAGGCGGTAAGCAGATAATATTTAATGCGCTACTTGCGACCCTCAATCCCGGCGATGAGGTGGTTATTCCTGTGCCCTATTGGGTGTCCTACCCTGATATCGTGCGGCTGGCGGGTGCAAAGCCTGTATTTGCGATGGCCGATGCATCCTCTGGGTTTAAGTTATTGCCACACAATCTGGAGCGGGTGCTCAGCGTCAATACGAAGTGGCTTATTCTCAACTCCCCCTCAAATCCCACAGGCGCAGCTTATTCTGCCGCCGAATTGCAAGCCTTGGGGCAGGTGCTTGAGCGGTTTCCAGATGTTCATATCTTGAGCGATGATATTTACGAGCAGCTGATTTATGGGGGCAAGGTTTTTGCAACCCTTGCTGAGGTCTGTCCCAACCTTGCCCACCGGATACTGACCCTGAACGGGGTTTCTAAATCCCACGCAATGACAGGGTGGCGCATTGGGTATTGCACGGCTCCTGAACCGATTCTTAAGGCAATGAGTAAATTGCAATCCCATTCCACAACCAATGCTGTCTCCATTTCACAATGGGCCGCGGTTGAGGCGTTGAATGGGCCTCAGGGATTTCTTGATGAGTGGCGACAGGTTTTTCAGGGACGCCGCGATTTGGTTGTTCGTGGGCTTAACGTTATTGAGGGCATCGAGTGCTTGACCCCGGATGGGGCGTTTTATGTGTTTCCTTCTATTGGCCAGCTTTTGGGCAAGGTCAGCGCATCAGGGCGCAAAATTGTCAGCGATGAGGATTTCGTCATAACACTGCTTGAGGAGACGGGTGTTGCCCTTGTGCATGGCACAGCGTTTGGCTTGCCGGGGCATTTCCGGTTGTCCTATGCTACATCAAACACAATATTGACGCGTGCATTGGTGCGCATTGCAGATTTTTGTGCGGGCCTAAAATAGTTGGTTATTCCGGCAGTTCGTACTCTAAATCAAAAGTTACCTTTAGCCCTTCGGTGGCTGAAAATCCGCCATGCCCGGTTATGCCAGACAGGTCGCCGGTGCCGGAGCCTTCAACAATTGTCCATTTTGTCCGCGCGGCTATTGTGTCAAATGTGCCATCGTCGGCCAGAACGAAGGACCCCTCAGCGAAGGAACCTTCTTTGTCGCTGATTTTGCCCTTGAAAAAAGTGTAACCTGAGAACAATCCGGTTTTTTCTGTGACGTAGTTGAGCACATAAAAAGTCTGACCCTCCCCCACAAGCGGGCCGGTGAAGTTTCCCGGCGCAACGACGCTGGTGCATTTTTGGGGTGGCTCAAGCTCACGCAAGGGCGTTTCTTTCCAGTCGGTCATTGTGTAGGTGCCGGTGATTTTATTCATAATGGGCTTCCTCTGAAATTTGAGTCTAATATGGCAAGGTTTAAGCTGGGGCGATTGTAAAAACGCGACAATATCTTAATATAGAATTATGGCACCTAAATCTTCAATTGATGTTGAACTTTCTCCCCCTTCGGGGTTGTTGCATGAAAAAATTTCGTTGGAGCATTTTGACCTGTTGCGCGTTACCCCTAGTAATGCACTTGCGCCCTGTGTTGAGAATTACTGGGTTATCCAATGGGATTTGCGGGGTAAACTAGATTATACCCAATATAATCTGCCCCACCCCAGTGTTAATCTGGTTATCGATCCCTTTGCCAAAACTGGGGTCTTTGGTGTTCAAAAGTCGCGTTTCGCCTATCATCTTTCCGATAGCGGTAAATTGTTTGGTGTAAAATTTTGGCCGGGGGCATTCCATGGGTTTTTGAACGGGTCTGTTTCCAGCTTAACGGACAGGAACGTGCCGATTGAAAGCATATTTTCACAACATGACGCAGAGTTAGAACGGGAATTTCTCAAGGCGAATGATCCGCTTGGATTTGCCAGTGTGATAGAATCATTGCTTCTTACTGGGGCACCTCAGCTTGATGATAAGGCACTTAAGGTTCGTGAAATGGTGGCATTGATTGGCAAGGACAAGCAATTGATGAATGTTGCTGATCTTGCGAAAAAGGGAAGTATGGGGGTGCGCAGTTTACAGCGATTATTTGAAACTTACGTGGGGGTCACGCCAAAATGGGTGATTGACCGCGCGCGTATGTTGGCGGCAATAGATTCGCTTAATCTGGGAAGTGATGCGAGTTTAACTGAATTGGCCCATGAGTTGGGATATTTTGATTCGGCGCATTTTGGCCGCGCGTTTTTGGCGCTGACCGGTTATACGCCCTCCCATTATCAGGCCAAATCCTGAACTTAATACATAGCGAACACATTTCGATCACATTGAGTTGAGCGGTTTTGCCCCATAGGGAACACATTCTGGGGCAAATTTCATTTTGAAACAAACGAGGGGTATCAGAAATGCTTATCAAATCAGATCCAAGTTGGGTCATTAAAGAAAATCAGGCAACACCGGAAGGGGCTTATCTCAACCGACGCACGTTGATGAAGGGGCTGGCAGGCTCTATTGCCCTTGGTTCAGTTGCACAAATCAATATGGCGGGTTCAGCGCAAGAGGGCCGGGCACCGCTCGCCTCAACTCACAATGATGCCTACACGCTGGATCGGGAATTAACGCCTGAGGATGTCAATCTTAAGTACAATAATTTTTATGAATTTGGCTCCCATAAGCGCATTTCCGACAATGCCGAGCAAAATCTAAAACCGCGCCCTTGGGAAGTGGTTATCGATGGTATGGTCAACAAGCCTATTACGCTGGATGTCGACGAACTCATCAGCAAGGTTGGCGGACTTGAGGAACGGCTTTATAGGCATCGCTGTGTTGAAGCGTGGTCAATGACCGTTCCATGGATTGGGTTCCCGGTTAAAAAACTGGTTGATTTGGTTGATCCGCTGGGCAGTGCAAAATATCTGCGTATGGAAACCTTCAATGATGCGAGTATGGCTGATGGTATTGCTTCGCAACCTTGGTATCCATGGCCCTATGTTGAAGGCATTACCATGGCTGAGGCGGGCAATGATTTGGCCTTTTTAGCCGTTGGTGCCTATGGCAAGCAGATTGCCAATTCCATGGGCGCGCCCATCCGTTTGCACATGCCCTGGAAGTACGGGTTCAAATCTATCAAATCTATTGTGAGATTTTCCTTTGTTGAAGAGCGCCCGGTTTCCTATTGGGAAGAAATTTCTGACGGACGTGAGTATGGTTTTTGGGCCAATGTAAACCCAGAAGTTCCCCACGCGCGCTGGAGTCAGGCCAATGAGACAGTGCTGCATACTCAAGAACGGGTGCCCACATTGCTCTATAATGGATATGGGGAGCAGGTGGCCGATCTTTACACTGGAATGGAGAATGAAAAGATCTTTTATTGATCTGCATTCAGACATTCTGATCTAAAAAATATTGCCCCGTTGATTTGATCAGCGGGGTTTTTGTTTGCGCTCAGGTCTCTTGGGCTGTGCCCTTAAATATTTGGTCAAAAAAAAGGCTCCACTCAATGAAGAGTGGAGCCACAGATATAAGGGATAACCCAAATCTCAGTTTTGGCAGAATGCAGGAGGGAGGTCCAACTTCTGCCGCAGCGCATGCCAGTTGAGGGAGGAGGTACAACTTAGCGCGCTGGGTTGTTGGTCACAAACACTCTCTAGGAGGGAGGGAGGAAAGTGCCGCGTCCAACAAGACTGTTTATGCTTGATTTTGTATTAATGAGCAATTGGCTTTCAGGAATACCAGCTATGCACTCAGTGCATTGGTTGGGTTTTTAACGGCGGTCACCCTGTGTGCATTCGTTGACCCGGCTCTGCTAAATGCCGAGGCTGGCCCCGCGATAAATCCAGAGTTATTTGTTTGTTTGGCGAAAATTTGCCTCTGTCTTAAAACCATGCCATCGTCGGATACAGGTTGCCTCATCTTGAGACACCAAAAGACATAAATAGAATTTCATATTAAAAAGCAATTTCAAAAAAAATAGCCTTGCCAGCTCAATGTTGAGCTAGGTGAAATTTGAATAATTTAGGAAAAATACGATCATGGCGAACCCGGCAAAACTAGGCACCGAATTACAAGTCAACACCCATACACCAGACAATCAACAAGATACCAGTGTCACAGGTCTGACTGATGGCGGGTTTGTTGTTGTTTGGGAATCAACTCCCGGACAGGACACGAGCGGGAGTGGCGTTTATGGCCAGCGTTATAATGCGGACGGCGCACCTGCAGGCGTCGAATTTTTGATCAATAACCATACATTAAGTCATCAGAGTGATTGCGATGTCACGGCCTTGGCCGACGGGGGGGTCGTCGTGACCTGGGAGTCCTATAATCAAGATGCGGGTGTGAACGATACTGGCATCTTTGGCCAACGCTTTAACGCCAATGGCACCCCCAATGGTGTTGAGTTTCAAATCAATAATGAAACGGCAGATAATCAGGCCGACCCTCGCATTGCCACCCTAGCTGATGGTGGGTTTGTCGTAACTTGGAGCTCTGAAGCTCAGGATGGTAGTTTGAAGGGTGTATATGCCCAGCAATACAACGCTGATGGAACGCTCAATGGGGGTGAGTTTCAGGTCAATTCAGAGACGGTGGCTAACCAGGAATTGCCAAACATTTCAGCGCTTGCTGATGGGGGGTTTGTGATAACCTGGAATTCTTTTAATCAGGATGGCAGCAATTTCGGCGTCTATGGCCAACGCTATAATACAGATGGCACACGAAATGGCGTAGAGTTTCTAATTAACTCATTTACAGTTAACAATCAGCAAGATTCTAGTGTAACTGGCCTTGAAAATGGCGGGTTTGTGGTCACCTGGATGTCCTATAACCAAGATGCCCCCGGTGATTTAAACCAAGGCGTATATGGCCAACGTTACAATGCGGATGGAACACGTGCCGGGGTAGAGTTTCAGGTGAACACTGATACAGTAAATAATCAGCAAAACCCGCAAATTACAGCATTAGCTGATGGCGGGTTTGTGATTACGTGGGACTCCTATGATCAGGATGCTGGTGGCGCTGACTATGGTGTTTATGGCCAACGTTACAATGCAGATGGGTCAAAAAATGGCACCGAATTTCTGATCAATACAGAGACTGCAAATGATCAGGATCGGCCCTCAATCAGCGTGCTGGCCAATGGCAATATCGTTGTCGTCTGGGATTCCTATGACCAAGATGCTGGCGGCACTGACAATGGAGTTTTCGCTCAATTGTTCAGCATCGACCTGTTCAGCGCAGGGGATGATATGGTTTACCTGCCCGCGATTGGCCCCACTGGCGGTTGGCAGGCATTGGCAGGGGATGATCGCGTGATTGGGAGCGATAATGCTGATTCGGTTAGTGGCGTCGCAGGCGATGACCATATCACTGCTGGGCTTGGTAATGACAATGTCGATGGCGGGATGGGCGATGACTACATAACCGGTGGTGATGGCATGGACACGATCGACGGTGGTGATGGGTCGGATTACCTCTATGGTCAAGGCGGCGATGATACAATCAACGCCGGTGCGGGCGCGATGGACGTGTCCCTCGGGGATGATGGCAATGATACGATCAATGGCGAAGCGGGCATGGATTACATGTACGGCTACGCAGGCAACGACACTTTGCGCGGTGGTGCCGGGGATGATGTGGCCTATGGCGGCACGGGCAATGATGAATTGTATGGCGATGAAGGGGCAGACTGGCTGTTCGGCGAGGCGGGCAACGACAAGCTGTTCGGTGGCGCGGGGGCAGACCTGTTGATGGGTGGCGCTGGCGCCGACGAAATTATCGGCGGGGCAGGTAATGACTGGATGTGGGGCGGTGATATGACCGGGGCTGGTGATGGCGCTGCGGACACATTCTTCTTTGCGGCAAACTGGGGCGGCGATGTGATCTGGGACTTTGAGGATGGCAAAGACATGCTCGATGTTTCCGGGGCTGGGATCACCAGCTTTGCGGACCTCACCATTGGAACATTCAGCCAGTTTACCACCGTCACCTTGACTGACGACAATATTATCTATCTGCGCGGGGCAGGCGTTTTGGCAGTTACAGAATCCGACATCTCGGCCGCTGACTTCATCTTTGCGTAAAGGGTAAAAAAAGGCTTCGATCGCGGGAACGATCGAAGCCAAAATGAGTTGATAAAAGTGTCAACACACTCAACTCACCAGTAGCACGAAAGGCGCGAGGAGGGGGAGGCGCCTTCGTGTTGTTATAGATATGGGGTTGTCTCTAAAATTTTCAATACAATAATCATGCATACCAGCCATGCGTCCAGTGCATAGCTTTGATGCGTTCTGAAATGGTTAGAATTCCCACTTTCGGGCACTGCCCACCAGAAAATCTCTGAATACACCCACGCGCTTAGAGTTTTTCAAAGCGGGGGGATAAACAAAATACGTATCGAATTCGGGTAGTTTCAGGTCAGGCATCACACGAACCAGCTGACTTTCACCATCGGCTGCATAATCGGGCAGCATGGCGATACCCACCCCGGCGCGTACAGCCTGCCGCATGCCTGAGATGGAGTTTAACCTGAGAGTTACTTTGCGTGGATCATTGTCGGGGCGGCCAACTTTTTCCAAGTAATTTATATCCGTGAGATGAGAAGGTACGGGGGTACCAAAGGATATTATGCAGTGCTTTTCTAAATCTTCAACGGTTGTTGGTTCGCTGTTTTCCGCCAAATAAGTTTTGCTGGCATAAACGTGGAAATGTACCGTGAACAGTTTGCGTTGGATCATTTCCGTTTGGCTGGGCTGATGCAGAAGGATGGCGACATCCGCTTCACGTTGCGACAAATCCAAATCCGTATCGTGGAGCTTTATTTCCAGTTGCACCGTTGGATAAAGGGCCACAAAATCATGCAGACGGGAGGAAAGCCAGGTGGAGCCAAGTCCCATTGTGGTTGTTACAACCAGTGGGCCGCTGGGCACATCACGGCTTTCGGTGATCTGGTTCTCAACGGACTGCAAATCACCGTTTATCCGTTGAGCTGTTGCGAACAATTGATCGCCCACTTCGGTCAATACTAGCCCGCGCGCATGTCGAATAAATAATTTCAACCCAAGAGATGCCTCAAGGGCAGAAATTTGGCGAGAAACGGCGGATTGGCTCATTCCCAGACGTTCAGCAGCATGGGTGAAGCTTCCAGCCTCAGCCGCCGCATGAAAAATGCGTAACTTGTCCCAATCCTGTAGTCCCATTGTGTCCCCTATTCTTCATCTGACTCCAATTCAGCCAGATAATGTTCTGCTTCGAGCGCCGCCATGCACCCCATGCCTGCGGCTGTAACCGCCTGCCGATACTTATCATCCGTTACATCGCCCGCCGCATAAACGCCAGCAATATCGGTTTTTGCACTGTCTGGAGCGGTGATGAGATAGCCGCCCGGTTTCATTGCCAACTTATCCTTGAACAATTCTGTGGCGGGGGCGTGGCCAATGGCAATAAAAATCCCATCGACTTCAAGTTCTTTGATTTCGCCGGTTTTTACATTCTTCAACCGAGCGCCGGTAACGCCTGGCATAAGGCCATCTGTACCTAAAACTTCATCTAGTTGTGTGTCCCACATGATGGTGATTTTTGGGTTTTTGAATAGGCGATTTTGCAGGATTTTTTCGGCGCGGAATTCATCGCGACGATGCACAACAATGACTTCTGAGGCAAATTTCGTAAGGAACAATGCTTCTTCAACGGCTGTGTTGCCCCCACCGATAACCAGTACCTTTTTTTCCTTATAAAAGAATCCGTCGCATGTGGCACAGGCAGAAACGCCAAATCCCTTATACTTTTCTTCCGAGGGTAGTCCGAGCCATTTTGCCTGGGCGCCAGTGGCAATGATAACGCTATCAGCGGTATAAACTGTGCCCGTATCCCCAGTTAGTTTGAAAGGGCGGACATCAAAATCCACATCAACGATTATGTCATTGATGACTTTTGTGCCCACATGTTCGGCTTGCAATTTCATTTGTTCGGTCAACCAGGGGCCACCCACCGCTTTTGCAAATCCGGGATAGTTTTCCACGTCCTCGGTAATGGTCAATTGACCACCGGGCTGGATGCCCTGAATGATGACGGGTTCGAGCATGGCGCGGGCGGCATAAATGGCGGCGGTATATCCGGCGGGGCCAGAACCGATAATGAGGGTTTGGATATGCATAATTTGTCCTTTTGCTTTCGCATGTCTTGTAAAACCGATACCCACTTTGGGAGACATGCTTTTGGCCTGTGTGGCCCATATATTAGCGTTGCATTAGATAAAGGAATTGTGCGTTTGATTTCAAGGGCGCGTGGGTACAAATAGCCCGTTTACACAAAGGCTTGAGCTGGAAATGGTATATTGTGATCTTATTTAGGTTTTGCGCCTATTCTTATTATTGGCCACTTTGAAAAACTGAATGTTCCAATGATGAAGTCCAAACAACTTAAAAGTATTCTGAGCAAAACAAGTGTCAATTCAAACGCGCTTATTGTTGAGCAACATAAAACGCTCGCGGCTCAATTACCTACGACTTATGCGGTGGTTATACTAACCTTTATTGTATTTGTTTTGAGCTATTATGGTTCCGCGCCAAATTGGATTACGCTATATGTGCCTATTCCTTTTATATTAGTCAGCGCTGCTCGAATGAAATATTGGTTAGGTTTGGCGTCAACAATTGATGACATTCCAATCGAAAAACGAAGGGCTGACATTTCTAGCGTCATAGCTTTTGCACCAACATTGAGTTTTTTGTTTTCGGTACTTGCGGTGGCGATCGCACAATATGGTGGCGTGCATAATAGAATCGAAGCCATATTTCTGATCTGGATTGTTGCCTTTGTCACTGCGTTTTCAATTTCTTGTTTGCCCAAGGCCTCAATAACTACCTTGATTGTGTCTTCCGTGCCACTCGTTGGCCTATTGTTATCGAGTGGAGAGGGTGTGCTGCAATTGTTTGCGGTCACATTTTTGTTGTTGAGTGCACTTGTCATAAGAATGCTGATTACGAATTATCATTCCTTTTATACCCTTATTCAGTCGCGCATTGTAGTTGATGAAAAACATCGGGAAGCCGAACTTGCGCGTGCCGAAATCACACAAATTGCCTTTAATGATGAGTTGACAGGTATTGTGAATCGAAACGGTTTTTATCGAATTTTGAATCAAAAAATTGCAGATGCGGGGCAAGGAAATACTGGTTTTGCTGTGGGTATTCTTGGGTTAGATGGATTTAAGACTATCAATGATTTGTATGGATATGAGGGGGGAGATACGGTTTTACAACAAACTGCATTTCGACTTGAACGTGCAATGAATGGCAAGGGGAACGTTGCACGACTTGGGGCCGATGAATTTGCCATTTTGATTGATGATACCAATGATGTTTCAGCGGTGGAGCATTTGGGAGATGAGCTTAGAGAGTTGATTCGCTCCCCGTTTTGGCTGAGCCATAATTCAGCGATGCTAACCTGTTCTTTGGGGTTTTCTATTTTCTCCAATGGAGGGGAAACAGCACACAAGCTTCTGGAGAATGCGGAGCAGGCGCTGTTTTTGTCAAAATCTTCCGGACGCTCCACAACCAGCGTTTATGATCAGGCCTTGGCAGAATCAGTTTTTAGGCGTTCACGCATTGAACAAGAGTTGCGCCTGGCAATTCGTGATGATCAAGTGGATATGTATTTCCAACCTATAGTTGATATGAATACCGGTGCATTGGTTAGCTTTGAGGCGTTGGCGCGTTGGACCCACGAAGAGCTCGGGTTTGTCACGCCGGATGTCTTTATTGATATTGCTGAACAGTCGGGGTTGATTGGTGACCTTACTAATAATTTATTGCGCAAGGCTGCGATCACCGCCAAATTGTGGCCCGCCCACATCAAGCTTTCGTTTAATCTGTCGGCTCAACAAGTAACGCAACCCAACGCCGGGTTAGAACTTGTATCAATCCTTGGCGATGTCGGCTTAAATCCCAATCGAGTTGAAATGGAAATCACTGAAACCGCGATAATGGGGGACATCGACAAGGCTTTGTTAACGCTAGATAATCTTAAAAGTGCCGGTATTTCCATCGTGCTGGACGACTTTGGGACCGGGCATTCGTCACTTTCGCAAATTCGGGATTTGCCTTTAGACAAGGTGAAAATAGACAAGTGTTTTATTGATCACATTTGCACAGATCGTAAGGTGAACCGGATTATTCGCTCGGTACTTTCTTTATGTTCTGACCTTGGTCTGGCGTGTGTGTCGGAGGGAATTGAAACCGTTGAACAATATGAAGCACTGTTGGAATGCAAGGGTGTATTAGGGCAGGGGTATTTATTTTCTCGCCCCGTAACACCAGAAAAATCCCTTGAAATGGCGACGATTGACCAAAGGGCAATGCTTCCTGAGGCGCTTTCCCATTCAGCCTAAGCCTTTATCCCTAGATATAGTTTACCGCGAGAACTTCGTAAGTTTTTGAGCCGCCGGGGGCTGAGACGGTGATAGAATCACCCTCTTCTTTGCCAATCATGGCGCGGGAAATAGGGGAGGAAATTGAAATTTTTCCCTCATTGGCATCGGCTTCGGGATTGCCAACAATCTGCAGAGTTTTTTCCTCATCCGAATCTTCGTCGACCAATTTTACGGTTGCGCCAAATTTTATGGTGTCACCGGAGATGGTTGTTGGGTCGATGACTTGCGCCAATGCTAAAATCGATTCGAGTTCCATAATGCGACCTTCGTTGAGGCTTTGCTGTTCTTTGGCCGCATGGTATTCAGCATTCTCGGACAGATCCCCGTGGGCACGCGCTTCCGCGATGGCGGCGACGATTTCGCGCCGCTCAATTGCGGTGCGGCGTTCACGCTCTTCTTTGAGGCGTTTGTGTCCGGTTGGGGTTAGAGGAATTTTTTCCATAATACTCATCTTCATTCTTTTATTCGGGTTTATTCTAGTTCTATTGGTTGGTGGAAGCTTTTTTACAAAACTTAGTAACAAACAAGATTTGGGTACAAATTTGTCCAAAACAAGCTTTAGACTAATATAAAAAGCAAAAGGCGCCGAGGAAGCCTCGACGCCAGTTATTATATTTTTTCAACTCGCAAGGAGTTGAAAAACGTCCCAGATTTAGGAAGCGTCAGTTAGGTTGTCCGCAGCGGATTTACCAGTGCGGCTATCCTGAACAACTTCATAATTGACTTTTTGACCTTCGTCCAAGCCTGTCATTCCAGAGCGTTGAACTGCGGAAATGTGAACGACAACGTCTGCTCCACCTTCGTCGGGTTGGATGAAGCCAAAACCTTTTTGGCCGTTGAACCATTTAACGGTGCCGGTTGCCATATTCATAGTGCCTTTCGCTAATGCGATAATAAGCCCCTCATGGGGCGGTCTGTATTACATCGAATTTTTGGATAGTGATGTATGCAGACGCGATACTACTCGCTAAGCGTCATCAATGAACCGCAATATTCAATG
>JAJRRG010000265.1 GCA_024279675.1 Alphaproteobacteria bacterium | reverse complement strand
TTTGCCTCCAAGGGGTTTGTTTTAGCGAACGGGCAGAATAGATTTACCGGGACGGGCAAAGAGTTGCTGGCTGATCCGGAAGTGGCGAAAAGCTTTTTGGGCGGATAGAATGAACGAGATAATTTTCTTTATTAACAAGGTTTTGATTTCGGGCATGGTTCTGGGATCAATCTATGCGCTTGGGGCGGTGGGGATTACCCTGATTTTTGGCATCTTGCGCTTTGCCCATTTTGCCCATGGGGATGTGATGACCCTTGGTGCATTTGTGACGTTTGTTTTGACGTCCTTTGCCTCGGCGGCGGCGGCGAGTATGGGCATTGTTGCCCCCATTCCTATTCCCATTCTGGTACTTCCGGTGGCGATGGCGGTTTCTGCGGCGCTTATTCTTGGCATTGATTGGGGGTTTTATGCGCCTTTGCGAAAACGGGGGGCCAAGCCGGTTACCTTGTTGATTGCCTCAATCGGGGTTGCCCTGATGATTCAGGGGCTTATTCGTCTGTTTTCCGGGGTGGCAACACGTACCTTTTATGCGGATGTTCCAAAACCGATTTTTAGGTTTGATATGTCTTTTATGGGTGCGACGCGCAAAATTATTGTGACGGAGCCGCAATTCTGGATGGTGGGTTTAACGCTTGTTTCAGTTCTGGCCCTGCATTTTTTCTTAACCCGGTCACGGCTTGGCAAGGGTATGCGCGCCATGGCGGACAATGCGGCGTTGGCGCAGGTGTCGGGCATTAATACACAATTGGTTATTCGGGTCACCTGGATAATTGCGGGGGCGTTGGCTTGTCTTGCGGGAACAATGTTGGCACTTGATGTGACCCTTAAGCCCGATTTGGCGTTTAATATAATTCTACCTATATTTGCTGCGGCAATTGTCGGGGGTTTGGGGCATTCCTATGGTGCAATTGCCGGGGGTTTTTTGGTGGGTTTTGCTGAAACCATGGCGGTGTTTAACTGGGCAGTTCTGCTGCGTCCCTTCAAGGATGCGATACCTGAATGGGTGCCAAATAACATTTCCATTGTTCCGACAGAGTATAAACTCACGGTTGCATTTACAATTTTGATTGTTGTGTTGCTGGTCAAACCTACGGGATTGTTTAAGGGGGTCGGCTCATGATCGCTCGCACAGTCTATTTTTATATTGCTCTGCTTGCGCTTTTTATTGTGGTGGGCATGGTCATGGGCGCGCCGTTTACTTTGCGTCTTTTGGTTGAAGCTTTTGCCCTGTCCCTGATTGCTTTGGGTTTGAATATTCAATGGGGCTATGGGGGTTTGTTCAATTTCGGGGTGATGGGCTTCATCATGGTGGGTGGGTTCGCCGTCTCGTTTGTTTCTGTGCCTGTGAACATGGAATTTTGGAATTCTGATGGGCCGGTAATGTTGCTTAAAGCGATTGCGGCGGCGGGTATTGGCGCAATGCTTATCATGGGGGCGAACCGTTTAAGGCGGATGGGTGCATCGCCGACCTGGTCGCGCACGGCTCAGGTTACGGCGTGGATTGTGGCCTATATTATTTATCGTTCCCAAATTGATCCGGCGGCGAGATATATTGAAGCTGAGGCGGGCTATGTGGGCGGGCTTGGTTTGCCGGTTATTCTTGGTTGGGCCTTTGGTGGTTTGCTGGGTGCCGCGATCGCCTTTATGATTGGTAAGATCGCCCTGGGGCTACGCACTGATTATCTGGCTATCGCGACCATTGGTATTTCTGAAATCATCCGCGCTTTGATCAAAAATATGGATTGGCTGACGCGGGGAACACTGACGATTACACCCTTGCCTTGGCCTGTGCCGCGACCCCAGGAATATCAGGAATGGGGTGCTGATAGCACAATGTCGTTTATTTATGCGCGGGCTGGCTATCTGGCTATTGTAGTTGTGATTGTGCTTGTGGCTTTGTTTCTCATTCAACGGGCCTATGGGGGCCCGTGGGGGCGGATGATGCGCGCCATTCGAGACAATCATATCTCTGCGGCGTCCATGGGTAAGGACATCAAAGCGCGGCAATTAGAAATTTTTGTCTTTGGTTCTGTGCTGATTTCAATTGGTGGGGCTATCCTGATTTCGTTTGTACAAATTTTCGATCCCTCGGCGTTTCAGCCCATCAACCATACATTTGTCATCTGGGTGATGGTGATTGTTGGCGGGGCTGGGAATAATTTTGGTGTTCTGTTTGGCGGGCTGTTTATTTATACGATCTGGATTATTTCCGAGCCGGTGAGCCAGGCTATGTTTGTCAACATTTCCAACATGTCAGAGAATTTTGGTTGGGGAGCGATTCCTGATATAGAAAGCCGTTCCTTGCAAATGCGGGTGTTTGTGCTGGGTCTTGTGATTACGCTGGCCCTTCGGTTTGCCCCCAATGGGTTAATCCCTGAAGTGGTGCATCGGGACAAAGAATAGGTTCTAAACCTCTAGGTTTCTAACCTTAAGATATTTGCCTCAAGCCTGTTGACCCTGACGCAACGTGATAGGTTATCCCTCTTTTCCTGTTAGGAGAAGTGATGAGAAATTATACGGTAAAACAGTTGGCTGACCTCTCGGGGGTCTCGGTACGCACGTTGCATCATTATGATGCAATTGGCCTATTGGTTCCCGCGTATGTGGGGGATAATGGCTATCGCATTTACGAGCGGGCGCAAGTGTTGCGTTTGCAACAAATTCTGTTTTACCGCCAGCTTGATATGGCTCTTGTTGAAATTGGGAAAACTTTGGATTCGCCCGATTTTGATTTGGTGGGTGCTTTGAAAACCCATCGAAAACGGCTTGTGGCTGAACAAAAACGGTTTTCTCAACTTCTCCTGACAATTGATAAAACACTCAATGAGCTAAATGGAGAAAAGACGATGACAAAATCAAATCCTTTACGTGAGGCAAATCCCTTCAAAGGGTTTTCGCCAGCACGTCAGGCAATTTACGAAAATGAACTTGTGGACACCTATGGTGCGCAGGCGCAATTGAAAATTGATGAGTCTAAGGCCAATATTGGAAAACTATCCAGCGCACAAATGGACGCGGTTAAGGACGAAGGGCATCAGATAAATCTGGGTCTGGTGGCATGTATTGAAGCGGGGGATAGGCCCGCAGATGAAACGGTGCAAGCGTTGATTGCGCGTCAACATGCGTGGGTATCTGTGTTTTGGGTGCCCAATCGTGCGGCCTATATCGGCTTGGGGCAAAGCTACTGCGACAATGCAGATTTTCGTAAGTTTTACGACAAGTATGACCCACGGCTGGTTGAGTTTTTAGCCGCCGGCATGAAGGTCTATGCGCAAGAGGAATTAAACTAAAATCGAACATGAAAATGCTTGGGGGCAATAGTTTTAATCTATTGCCCTCAAATCCAGTCCGGCACACTGTCGAGTGCCAGTAGTTCCTCAAGTGTCTGGCGAGGGCGGACGGCGTGGTACTTATCTCCGTCCACCAATATTTCGGCAATGAGTGTTCGTGAATTGTAGGTGGAGGACATAACAGCCCCGTAGGCCCCGGCGCTCATGGCCGCGACTAAATCACCCGATACCATTTCAGGAAGCATGCGAGATTTAGCCAAATAATCTCCGCTTTCACAGACCGGACCAACTATGTCGGCTTTCAGATGAGATGCGTTTGAGGCAGGCTCGATTACCGGTAAAATTTCGTGATGTCCATCATAAAGCGTGGGGCGAATAAGATCGTTCATGCCCGCATCTACAATATAAAAAATCCGTTCGGCACCTTGTTTTACATATTCAATTTTGCTCACCAATATCCCTGCGTTTCCAGCGATTAAACGGCCCGGTTCAAGGATTAAATCACAGCCAAGGGCAGCCACTCTGTCGCGCACCACGGCTGCATAGGCCAGAGGATCGGGGGGTGGTGAATTGTCATTTGTATAGGGGATACCCAAGCCACCGCCCACATCCACATGGGTGATGTTGTGCCCAGCCTTGCGCAGGTCATGCACCTGATTTGCCATCAACGCGAAGGCGTTGTCAAATGGTTCCAAATCGGTGATCTGGGAGCCGATATGCATGTCTATGCCGGTGGCGTTGAGGTTGGAGGTTTCGGCGATTTGAGCGTAGACCTCGTTGGCGCGTTCAAAGGGAATGCCGAATTTATCCTCGGCTTTGCCGGTGGAGATTTTGGCATGGGTTTTGGCATCCACATTGGGGTTGATACGCACCGAAACTTGGGCAATCTTGCCCGCTTTTTGCGCAACCTCATTGAGGCGAATAATTTCGGATTCGCTCTCAACGTTAAAGCATTTGATGCCAAGTTCTACGCCGCGCGCCATTTCCAAAGAAGTTTTGGCAACGCCGGAAAAGACAATTTTTTCTGGTGGGATGCCAGCGGCAATGGCCCGTTCCAGTTCGCCCAAAGAAACCACATCAGCCCCCGCGCCCTCTTTGGCCAACAGGGTAAGGATGGCCTGATTTGAATTGGCCTTCATGGCGTAGGCGACTAAAGTATTAATGCCGGAAAACGCATCGCGCATGACGTTAATATGACGGCGGAATGTGGCCGCCGAATACACATAAAATGGAGTACCAAACTCTGCAGCTAATGCAGGAATAGCAACATTCTCGGCGTGCAAAATGCCGCCCTTATACTGGAAATGATGAACCATATTTTATGCGCCTAAAATTGCTTGCCAATGATTAACCTGGGCCATGACATTGTCTGGCGCCGTACCTCCAAAGCTTGTGCGACTTTGTACGGAATTTTCAACCCCCAAAACAGCAAAAATGTCCTTTGTGATCTTAGGCTCGACACTTTGCATCTGTTCCAGGGTGAGTTGTTCTAGGGTGCAATTATTCTTTTCAGCCAGAGCAACGATGGCGCCCGTTGCGTGGTGGGCGTTGCGGAATGGCATGTTGAGGGTGCGCACCAAAAAATCAGCAATATCGGTGGCGGTGGAAAATCCGGCACCGGCGGCGGCGGCCATTTTGTCCCGATCAAAAACCATATCGCCGACCATACCTGTCATCGCGGCGAGGGAGAGGGAGAGGGTATCGAATGCATCAAACGCGCCTTCCTTATCTTCCTGCATGTCCTTGGAATAGGTGAGGGGCAGGCCCTTCATCACCATAGTCATGGCGACCTGTGCGCCAAATATGCGGCCAATTTTGGCGCGGATCAGTTCAGCGGCATCGGGGTTGCGTTTCTGGGGCATAATAGATGAGCCGGTCGAAAATTTATCTGAGAGGGAGACAAAGCCAAATTGGGGTGTTGACCAGATGACTAATTCTTCGGCAAAGCGGCTCAGGTGCATGGCACAAATGGAGGCGGCGGACAGGGTTTCGATAACAAAATCCCGGTCGGACACAGCATCCAATGAATTTGAAGCGGGGCGGTCAAAACCCAACTCCTGTGCCGTCATGTCCCGATCAATCGGAAAGCTGGTACCTGCCAACGCGGCGGCCCCCAGGGGGCAAACATTTAGCCGTGCGCGGGCATCCATGAAGCGGTGATAATCGCGCGACAGCATTTCCACATAGGCCAGCAGGTGATGCCCCAAGGTCACGGGTTGGGCGGTCTGTAAATGGGTAAAGCCGGGCATGACGGAGGCATATTCTTCCTGCGCCCGCTTAACCAAAGCCCGCTGCAGATCACCAATTTGTTCCATCAGGAGGTCAATTGTGTTGCGCACATAAAGCCGGAAATCGGTGGCGACCTGATCGTTGCGAGAGCGGGCCGTGTGCAGGCGGGCGGCGGCTTTGCCAACGCGTTCAGAAAGGGCTGATTCAATATTCATATGAATATCTTCAAGTGCACGCGAAAAATTGAACGTGTTGTGTTCGATCTCGTCACGCAAATCTGCTAAACCTTGAACAATGGCGTCCCTGTCTTCTTCAGAGATAATGGCGGTTTTTGCCAGCATGTTCGCATGGGCAATGGAGCCGGCAATATCTTCGCGAAAAAAGCGTTTGTCATAGCCGATGGAGGCGTTTATCTCTTCCATTATGGCGTCGGGTCCGGCTTTGAAACGGCCGCCCCACATACGATTGCTCATTGGTCCCTCGTTTGGTTTGTTGGGT
>JAJRRG010000027.1 GCA_024279675.1 Alphaproteobacteria bacterium | reverse complement strand
ATATCTCATTAAACTTATCGACTGTGGATTGACAATTGTAAGTCGCCCCATTCATCACCATTTGTTCTATATTGGTGCGAAAATACCGCAGGTAAAGGGCAAAAACGTGGAATTTAGTGGAACTTATCTTTTCTTTGACGACCGGCAAACTATTTGGAAGGCACTTAACGACACAAAAACCCTCAAAAAAGCAATTCCGGGGTGCGATTCTATTGAATGGAACTCCACAACACAGCTTGATCTGGTTATAAAAGTCAACTTGGGAATTATGCATCCAAAATTTGCCGGGGAACTTGAGTTGTCCGATATTGAAGAAGCTCAGCAATATGTATTGAGCGGTCGCGGGCGTGGCGGGCTTTTGGGCCTTGCCCACGGATCTGCTCGAATTACATTAAAGGACCGCAAAATTAAACGTGCCGATATTGAATATCTTCATGGTCAGTGGCGTGAGCAGATGGAACGCGATGGCACCCGGGACAATCAATTTGAGCTTGAAGTGCAAAAAGGGGATGCGGGCACCATGCTCAGCTTTGAAGCTGTTGGGGGAGCCTCAAAACAAATAATGGCTCTGGGGCATTCAATCATCGGCAAAAGTGCGCAAGGGATTATTGATAAATTCATGGGGCGATTTTCGCGCGCCATGGATATTCCCATGCGTCCCAAAAACCAAAAGGACAATTTGCAAGAAGATAAGGCGCAAGAAGAGGAGGCAAATGTTAGATGAAATGGGTCGCTTCACAAGTCAGTGATCATCTGTTGAGTTGACCGGAATTACCTGAGCGGGCAAGTAGGTACAAACTAAGACAAAAACCGGACAAAAACCGGACAAAAATAGTACCATCAGTTACGCGTTATAAGGAACGGTTCCCATGTCTAAATTCTTCAGAAATCTTGCCGCACTTGCCATCCTCACTTTCCCGGTTTCAATTGCAAATGCTGCGGACCCTACCCCCCAGGATTGGGTATCGGTCCTTGAGGAAGCAAAAGGGCAAGAAGTATTCTGGCACGCATGGGGAGGCGCTGAAAGCATCAATGCCTATATCGCTGGGGTCGGTGATGAAGTTCTGGCTGAATACGGCGTTAAACTAACGCAGGTTAAAATCACCGAAACCGGCAATGTCGTCACACGAATTTTGGCCGAACAGGAGGCGGGACGCAATCAAAATGGCGCCGTCGATCTTGTTTGGGTCAACGGGGAGAATTTTGCTTCCATGAAACGTCAGGGCCTCTTGCTTGTAGAGCCTTGGTCGACATCTTTGCCCAATTATGCTCTCACCGATTTTGAAAACAAACCCGTATTGACGTCAGATTTCACCACGCCAGTTGAGGGACTTGAAAGCCCGTGGGGCACCGCCCAGCTTACCTTTTATTACGATAGTGAAAATCTTGATACTCCCCCAGCTTCCCTTGCTGATTTGGAAAACTGGATACATGAAAATCCCAGCCGTTTCACCTACGCCGCGCCGCCTAACTTTATTGGGACGACTTTCTTAAAGCAGGTGCTCTATGGGCTCGTTGAAGATCGTAGCGTTTTCCAAAATGCCCCAAGCGAAGCTGTTTTCGCTGAAGTTTCAGCGCCCCTATGGGCCTGGCTTGATCGTGTGCACCCTGATCTGTGGCGCTCAGGTCGCATCTTTGCAGCGGACACAACTCAGTTAAAGACATTGCTGTCCGATAGCGAAATTGACATTGCCATGACTTTCAACCCCGGTGAGGCGTCTTCGGCAATCAATGAGGGGCTACTGCCTGAAACGGTGCGTTCATTTGTTCTGGATTATGGCTCGATTGGCAACGCCCATTTTGTTGCGATCCCCTTTAATGCCAATGCAAAAGCCGGAGCCATGGTGGTCGCGAACTTCCTGTTATCTCCAGCAGCCCAAGCCCGCAAAAATGATGAAGCGGTTTGGGGTGACCCCACGGTGTTGGCCTATGATAAGCTTCCCCCATCCGGTCAGGCACTGTTTGATGCGCTTCAACAAGGGGTTGCAACCCTGAGCGCGGCACAATTGGGCGCGACCTTGAACGAACCCGATGCTCTGTGGAGTGAAATGCTGGATGCTGAATGGGCAAAGCGCTATGGTGCGGGAAACTAGAACGCATCAACTTAGGCAAGAATGATTAAAACCCGCTCAAAATTGAGCATTGTACCCGCGTTGGTATTGATGCTTTTGCTTGCCCCTATTGGGGCGGCAACCCTCTCCCTGTTCAACATGGCCATCAAATGGCACGAACACACGGTTGAGGGGGAAGTGGGGGTTTTTAAACCAGTAATTCAAGCCGTAACGGAGGTGCCCGGGTTTTGGGTGTCTGCGGGCCTATCCTATTGGATTGGGTTGGCGACGGCCCTAATTTCCCTAATTGTGGTGATGTTGTTTACCGCAACGTTCCAAAATACAAAATTGTTTGTTTTTGTCTCGGGATTTTTGAAACCCGTTCTGGCGGTGCCCCATGCGGCCGCCGCGTTCGGCCTGTTGTTTCTTGTTGCACCGTCTGGTTTTTTGATCAGGCTTATTTCACCCGAACTCAGCGGTTTTCTGCGCCCCCCCGATTGGTTGATCGTCAATGATCCCGCGGGCATTTCCTTTGCGTTGGGGCTAATAATTAAGGAAATTCCATTTCTGTTTTTCGTGACTATTGCCGCAATCCCCCAAAGTGATCCGCGCCGCATTCAAATTGCCTCAAGCCTTGGTTATGGGCAAGTGTGGGGGTGGTTAATTTCGGTATTTCCCGCCATCTATTTGCAAATCAGATTGCCCGTTTTTGCAGTGATTGCCTTTGCCTCCGCCAATATTGATGTGGCTCTTATCCTTGGCCCCGTGGCTCCGCCAAGCCTTGCGGTGCGGGTATTGCACTGGATGAATGATCCTGACCTGTCCATGCGGGCAATGGCGGCCGCAGGGGCGATTTTGCAAGTGGGAATTACCTTGTTTGCACTCTTCACTTGGTGGGTGGGGGAGCATATTATTCTTCGGATTTCATGGGTTTTGACACAAAGGGGATGGCGGGCAAAAGCCGACGGACTTGTGCGATTTGGTGCGGCGCTGACCATGGGACTTAGTCTATTCATCGTTGCCCTTGGATTGGTGTTGTTGGCGGCTTGGTCCTTCGCTGGAGTTTGGCGTTTCCCTGAAACTATTCCCCAGGTTTTAACCTTGAAGACATGGTTCAGTCAGGCCAATAACCTGTTAGAAACGGGCGCGCGCGCTACTTTGATTGGCTTGAGCGCTTCAGCACTTTCCTTGGGTTTGGTGCTTGCCAGTTTGGAGAATGAATATCGAAGTGATATTCGTCTCAGGCGTTTGGCATGGTGGACAATTTATATTCCCCTGTTGGTCCCCCAAATCGCCTTTATGGGGGGGTTATCGGTTCTGTTTTTGCGTTTCAATATCGATGGGACCCTATGGGCCGTCATTTTAGTGCATATGATTTTTGTATTTCCTTATGTTTATTTAACATTGGCTGCGCCTTGGAATGCGTTTGACACGCGTTATCTTGCCGTTGCGCGCACCCTAGGTAAAAGCGCTGATCGAGCGTTCTGGTCCATACGGTTGCCCATTTTGCTGCGGCCAATCCTTGGCGCATTTGCCCTTGGGTTTGCAGTTTCCATCGCGCAATATCTACCCACATTATTGATTGGGGCGGGCCGTCAGCCTACGCTCACGACAGAGGCCATTGCCTTGGCTAGTGGCGGAAACAGGCGTTTGATTGGCGCCTATGCGCTGGTGCAGACATTGTTACCATTTGTTGTTTTTGCATTGGCCAGCCTCATTCCCAACATTGCATGGGCCAACAGGCGTGCCCTGCAAGTAACAAGGATTGACTGATGAATAATGTGATAGAAGGCATTTCTCAATCCGGGTTGCGGCTTAACAAAATTGAGATTTTTCAAAATAAAACACGACTTTTAACAATGGATGCGCACATTGCGCCAGGGGAGATATTAACCCTGATGGGGCCCTCTGGATCGGGCAAGTCGACATTGATTAGCGCGATTGCTGGTTTTTTGCCCGCTTCGTTTTCATGTAAGGGCGGCATTTCTTTGCAAGGCAAGGACGTGACGAAACAGCCGGCGCAAAATCGTTCAATCGGCGTTCTGTTTCAGGACCCGCTGCTCTTTCCCCATTTTAATGTTTTGGACAATATTTTGTTCGCGCTTCCCCCGGGGGGAAGTATGAGCGAAAGGTGCGAACGTGCCTTAACATTGCTGGACGAAATATCCATGAGTGAATTTGCAAAAAGTGATCCGGACAAGCTCTCTGGGGGACAAAAGGCGCGGGTTGCGCTGGCCCGAGTTCTGGCCTCACGCCCCAATGCACTTTTGTTGGATGAACCTTTTTCCAAGCTCGATGAACAATTGCGTGATTCGATGCGAAAGCTGGTTTTT
>JAJRRG010000026.1 GCA_024279675.1 Alphaproteobacteria bacterium | reverse complement strand
ATCAGTGGTACTTCATCCCCGTAATTTTCTTTATAACTCTTGTGTTGGCTTTTGTGTTCGTGGGTGATGGCCTGCGTGATGCTGCTGACCCGTATGGGGATTCTCACTAATGGGTAAACTTCTTGATGTAGAAAACCTCACTTTGCAATTTGATACGGATGAGGGGCGGATAACCGCCGTCGACAATGTTTCATTTTCGCTTGATGCTGGCGAGGTAATGGGCCTTGTGGGGGAAAGTGGTTCCGGCAAATCCGTGACCGCCAAGTCCGTGATGAAACTGAACGCCAAAAATGCTGTCTACGGCGATAAGACCAAGATCACCCTTCATCTTGAGGATGGACCGGTGGACATTATGTCATTGCAAACTTCCAAGGAATTGCAAGTCGTGCGCGGTGGGGCGATCTCGTTGATTTTTCAGGAACCAATGGCCAGTTTTGCCCCGGCGATTTCCATTGGCGATCAAATGACTGAGCAATTGCAGATTCATACGGACATGAACAATAAGCAGGCAAAAGAATTGTCCATTGAAATGCTCGATCGCGTGGGAATTTCTGATGCATCAACGCGGTTCCGGCAATTTGCCTTTGAACTGTCGGGGGGGATGCGGCAACGGGCTATGATTGCCATGGCGCTATCCACCAAGCCCAAACTCCTGATTGCTGATGAGCCGACGACGGCATTGGATGTGACCATTCAGGCTCAAGTTATCGACCTAATGAAGGACTTGGTCAAAGATTTTGGCATGGGTATTATTTTCATTACCCATGACCTTGGCGTGATTGTACAAACCGCTGATAAGGTTGCTGTGATGTATCTGGGGCGGCTGGTTGAACAGGGGCCAGTGCGCGAAGTCATCCGCACGCCAGCACATCCCTATACCAAAGGGTTGATTGCCGCCCTGCCCGATCTGGATAAATTAGACGTTCCTCTGGCAGCGATACCGGGAGATATTCCATCCCCGCTTGAGAGACCGCCAGGGTGTGTATTTAACACCAGATGCTCCGTTGCGATCGGTGAGCGTTGCACAAGTGAAATTCCAATGTTCACAAAAATTGACGACGTACATCAAGTCGCCTGTCATCTGGTTGAAGAAGATTTGGCAAAACCTGCGCCTAAAGCTGCAAAAACAAAACCTAAGAGTAAATCCGGGGGAAAATCCAAATGAGTAACAAACCCCTGATTTCTGTTAAGGATCTTTCTGTTCACTTTGGTATCCGCGGTGGTGGATTTGGCAAAAAACCCGTCGTGCGCGCCGTTGAAGGTGTTGATTTAGACATTGCGCCGGGTAGTTTTTTTGGTCTTGTGGGCGAATCCGGTTCGGGTAAAACCACGTTGGGCCGAGCATTATTGCGCGCCGTTCCTATTACGCGCGGAAAACTCACCTATCAGGATGAGGATGTCACCTATGATCTTGGTACGATTGAAAAACAAGAACTCAAAGAATACCGCAGTAAGGCACAGCTGATTTTTCAAGATCCATATGCGGCCTTGAGTCCACGTATGACCGTACGCGATATTATTGCTGAACCCCTTGAAGTGATGGGGTTGACCTCAAGTAAAGAAGAAACCGATGAACGGGTACGTGAAATCGCGGAAAAGTGCCGCTTAAACCTTGAGCATCTGCGCCGATTCCCCCACGCATTTTCCGGCGGGCAACGCCAACGCATTTCTATTGCCCGTGCGTTGGTGTCCAAACCTCATTTTGTGGTGGCCGACGAGTCTGTTGCGGCGCTCGATGTGTCCATTCAGGCAGATGTGCTGAACCTACTTAAGGAAATTCAACAGGAAATGGGTCTTACCTTCCTGTTTATCTCCCATGATTTGAGTGTGGTGGCCCATGTGTGTGACCATGTGGCAGTGATGTATCTTGGGCGACTGGTTGAAACCGCACCGACACGGCAATTATTTGCCGCGCCAAAACACCCCTATACCAAAGCGTTGCTGTCCGCCATTCCATCCCTTGATCCAGATGATGCGGGCGTTGCAGAGAAGTTGGAAGGGGAAATTCCCTCACCCACTAACCCGCCTCCGGGATGTAAATTCCAGACCCGGTGTCGGTTTGCGATTGATATTTGCCGCAAGGACGAGCCAAAGCTTGACCATACTGGCAATGAACATAATGTGGCCTGTCATCGCTGGGAAGAATTGATGGAGTAGCACCGTCAATGGCACTTTTGAAATTTGGGGACGTATTTGAACTATAGAACCTGCGTTCCGGCGGGTGCAATACCCCCTTTAAGCTGGTATTGGTATATTCGAAATAGCATTGCTTCTTAAGTAATATTCTTCGAGTTAGATCGCAGGTTCATTTATGAAAACCATTGTCATCGGTGGCGGGCTCGTTGGGGTACAAACAGCCTATTTTTTGTTGCAAGAGGGACATCAAGTCACGCTGGTAGACCGGCGCGACAACTTTGCTCTTGAGACCAGTTTTGCCAATGGCGGACTAATTACCCCAAGTCATGCCGCGCCATGGAATTCACCGGGCATATTCAAAACCCTTCTATCTTCCATTGGTAAAAAAGACGCCTCAATTCATGTTAAACTGAGCGCCTTGGGGCAATATCTTGGCTGGGGGCGGCAATTTGTGCGTAATTCCACAAAATCCCGTTATTATCGTACGATTGAGAGAAACTTCGCCTTGGCGCGCTTTAGCCAGCAATGCTTCCATGAGTTGCTTGGGGAAGTCCCTTTGGAATTTTCCCATGCCAAAACGGCTCAATGATGACCTATACTTCCCCATCCAGTTTTGAGGCGGCTAAGGCGCGTTTTGACGAACTAGAGAGCCAGGGCGTATCTGTTCAGATTTGTTCATCTGATGAGCTCATCGAATTGGAACCTGCATTAGCATCATCAAGAAAAAGTTTAGTTGGCGGCGTATATTATCAGGATGATGAGCACGGGAATGCTCGCGAATTCACGCAATCCCTCGCCAATTATCTTGGTGCAAATGGCGTTGATATGCGCTTGGGGCTCAGCGTTGAAGGATTTTTAAGAGACGGGCCAAAAATTGTCGGCATTCAAACCGATAAGGGAGAAATTAGCGCGGACAGGATTGTTGTGGCCGCAGGACATTGGAGTGCAGATTTGCTCAAGGGTTTGGGCATATATCTGCCTGTTCGCCCCGTCAAAGGGAGTTCGCTGACCTATAATCTAGCCAACTGGACCGGCGCGCCGAAAATTCCCGTGGTTGACGATGATGCCCATGTTGCCGTTACACCGATTGGCGCGCATATCCGAATTGTTGGCACAGCAGAATTTAGTGGATACGACCCACAGGTTAATCCCGAGCGCATGGCCCTTCTGCGACGTTCGGGGATTGCAATTTATCCTCAACTTGAGGATATAATCGCCAATATGGAACCTGAACTGGAATGGTCGGGGCATCGTCCCATGACCCCCGATTGTATGCCCATCTTGGGTGAGTGTGAATACCAAAACCTATATCTGAATACAGGGCATGGTTATTTGGGCTGGACCACCGGCACTGGAACATCGCGGGCAATAGCTGATATCATTAGTGGGCGAAATCCTGAAATTGCCATTGAACATTACGGATTATCACGGTTTTAATTGTAAGACACACGGTTGCTACACGGGGGGAATTATGAGTAAAAATGAACAAGAACAACGCCCCATGATTTTTGACATACACTCTGGCAAAGAGTTAAAACGATGGTATTGGCTCAAGGCGGAACTCATTGCACACGCTAGAGAGTGCGGTATCAAGACCAGTGGCGGAAAATTTGTCATTCTCGATCGGCTCGGTCATTTTCTTGATACAGGCAAAAAAAATTGGCCTGGTGATGTTCAAACCAAAGTGCGGTCAAAATTCAATTGGCACACTGAACCACTTTTTGAACAAACGATCATAACTGATAGCTACAAGAATTCACAAAATGTCCGCCGGTTTTTTATTCAGCATGTTGGACATGATTTTAAGTTCAATGTTGCGTTTATGGACTGGATGAAAGGGGCTGAGGGGAAACCCCTAGGCGATGCAGTTGTGGCGTTTATGGCACAAAAGGACAAATCGGCTGCCGCAGGTTTCAAAACAAAGATCAAACCCCACAACCAATTCAACCAATATACGCGCGATATTATGGCAGCGAACCCCAAAATGAGCCCCGCCGAAGCACGGCGAATTTGGGAGTTGAAACGTGCCTTGCCGAGTGAGACAGGCCGACACATTTACGAAAAATCTGATTTGGACTTGAAAACTTAAGATTTGGAAGCACCAACCTAACTGTATTCTTGGGCAGAACGTAGCAGGCATACTTTGTTTTGCGACTTAGTCAGGTTTCCACATATATTCTACATAAAAAGCACCAGCGAGCCATCATCTGGCGGAGAAAAGAACATATCTGCGCACATGTGTCCCTTGCACCCGCCCAAAATAATGCTATCTTCATCTTGAAGCGTACCGTACGTTACGTTACGGCGCATATGGTTCGGTGCAATGCAGCGTAATGCAGTAAGGCGTGTTTGTAAGACATTCGCATACTCCTCCTGGAGGTAAAACGTCATACAGAATGAACATTGAAAGCTCGGAACTACATTTGAAGGAATTAAGGGATGAACATGCGACAAAATAAGACCAGCAGCATAGAGCGCGTAAGACAACAGGCAGAGTTGCTTGGTTTGTCAATTGATATACTGGAACTCCCACAAAGCACGCGCACGGCTGATGAAGCGGCCACTGCCTGTAAATGTGAGGTTGGTCAAATCGTCAAGAGTATGATTTTTGAACGAAGTGATAATGGAACCCTCGTACTTATTCTTGTGAGCGGCGCTCACAATGCGGACATGGCACACCTGAAGGACTATTTTGGGTGTAAATTGCAGCGGGCTGACCCAAAGAAAATCCGGGAAGAAACTGGGTTTGCCATCGGTGGTATTTCGCCCCTTGGTCATCTCAATCCCATCCCCACTTTTGTGGATAAGACCTTACTAAGCTTTGAAATCGTGTGGGCCGCTGCTGGCAAGCCCAATGCCGTCTTTAGCGTCGCCCCGACTCTCCTTGTTCAGGCTATCGGGGCGACACAGATTGATGTCTAGGCGTTAGGTTCTGGTCTAAGGTTGTCCTAATTATTTCTAAAGTTCACCACTCCGTTTGCGGTGATCTTGACGTTAGCCAATGTTCTATCCGCATGTTTCATGCGATGGCTTAGAAGCTTTTGTGTCAAGCGCAACAGCGTTGGGGCATGGGCCGTATCATTGGCGAGATTATTTAGCTCAAAGGGATCGCTTTCCAAATCAAACAACAAAGGAGGTAAGCCAGCATTGAAATGAACGAGTTTGAACCTCGCCTCACGCAAGATGGCCAAATTGGCGTCCTCTACACTCGCATGGGTCGCTTCTTGCCAATGGGTCACCCCGTCTGGCTCCCCAAAATCCAACTCCATATGTACACAATCTCGCCATTTCTCAGGGGATTTCCCTTCAAGAAACGGCATTAGGGAAACGCCATCCATACTGGAGGGCACATCACGCCCGATTAAATCCAGTATGGTGGGCGTAACATCCACTGACTCCGTAAATGCCTCAACCTTTGTGCCATGGGTAGCGGTATTTTGCGGATCTCGAATAATCAGGGGAACACGATAGGCCCCCTCATAGGGAGTTTGCTTGCCCCACATATGATGCTCGCCCAACATCTCCCCATGGTCGGCCATGAAAACAATCAGCGTATCATCATACTGCCCGGTTTCTTTAAGGAAGGAAATAATTCGCCCAACATGGGTGTCAACTTCACTGGCAAGGCCAAGATAGATAGACCGTAACATTTGCAAACTATCGTCACTTTGCATATCGAACGCCTCGTCAATTCCACGAACGATATGGCTCATCTGCGGCGCAGCAACTGCGGCGGCCATAAAGGGATGCACATCGGCCTCATGCTCAGGTGTTTTTAGGCGAGCCGGCATGGGTAAATCCGCCGGGTTATACATCTTGTTATAGGGTTCTGGCGCAACCAGCGGAGGATGGGGGCGTAAAAACGTAACAACAGCAAACCAGCTTTCCTCATTTCGGGCCGCCAAATCATGGATCATAGCACCCGCTAAAAAGGCAGTATCGCTATCCTCAGCCTTAAAGAATGGGGGGTCGTCCGGACGGGCGCCTCTTGTGGGGTCGGGGGAAATTGAATCATAAAACCGCGCATACTCGGGCAAATCATACCCTTTGGACTTGAGATTGGCCCGCCATGGGTAACTCTCCATATAACGCATTTCCAGCATCTCACGAAAACCGGGTAACACACGTTCTTCACTTTTCAAATCGGGGTCATTGGGGTGGCGTGCACGCGGATCAATGGTCGTGTCTGAGTACCCATACAACATCGGATCATACCCCGCTTTGCGTACCTCGCGTGCGAGGTTGGGAATATCGTTGGATAGGGGCGTACCATTGCGAATTGAGCGGTGGTTCATGGCGTATTGGCCGGTAAAAATACTGGCGCGCGAAGGACCGCACGGATTAACTACCGAATAATGACTTGTAAACGTAACGGCTTCCTTACGCAACGCATCAATATTGGGCATATTAATATGCTCAGCCAATGCCCCATGCACACAATCGGCCCGGAGCTGATCAACAATTATCATCAGGACTTTTTTAATGTTCGGCAAAATATATTTCCTTATCAAACACTGACAGTATTACCCTGTCACAAAACACACAAAAACACACAAAAAAAGTAACTATTCAATCAAAAACCCTCAATTTTGTGTGTTTTACTGTGGATTTATCTGCCAAATTGTTCTAAGCGAACGCAATGGCTACCGAAAACGACACCCAACACAAAACACACCGGGCTCTTGAGTTAATAGAAACACTCACGCGGCTTGGGGGATCTGCACGAACCTCCCATCTCGCCGATACCATGAATGTATCGGAAGAAACAATCCGTAGAACCGTAAAAAAACTTACCAAAGAGGGAACAGTTTCGCGTGTGCATGGGGGCGTGTTTCTAGTGGGTGCCCAAGGGGCTCCTTCTATGCATCAACGTATCGGAGAAAACCGGGATGAAAAGCGCAGTATCGCCAATTTTGCAAGCACACTCATCCCTGATAATTCGTCGATTTTTTTAGATGTTGGCTCGACTAGTATTTTTGTGGCGGAGGCGTTGCGCGCCAAGAAAAAACTCACAATTGTTACCAATTCTATTTCTGTGGCGCAGACATTGATGGATCACAATAACAATCGGGGGTTTTTGGCCGGCGGTGAATTGCATAGCGATCTAGGTGGAACGTTTGGCTCACACGCCCGTAAGTTTATCTCAAAATTCAGTGCCGACTTTGCCTTACTTTCAGCGGTGGCTGTGGACATAAAAAAGGGCTTTTTGGTCAATGCGCAGGGCGAAGCAGATTTAGCCGAAGTCTTTGTGGAAAACGCCCATAAAAGCATCATGATTGCCGATCATTCAAAGATTAACCGGCTCGCCCCCATGGTTTTATGTGAGCCCACTGACATTGATACTTTCATCACGGATCAACAGCCGAATAGCGAAATGAGCGACGCTATGAAAAAATGGGGCATCAAGATTTTGCTCGCACCGGTCAAAAAGAAGAAACACAAATGAGCATATTACTCAAAGGCATTGCACTATGACGATACTAATTTTCATGCTCAATCTTGCCGGGGCAACCATGCTGTTGTTGTTCGCGGTGCGCATGGTGCAAACCGGCATAGAACGGTCCATGGGCTCCAGTTTCAAGCGCATCATTACTGCGCGCAAGGATAGCCGCGTCCAAACGGCCCTCGCGGGCATTCTGTTGGCCATTGTTTTGCAAAGCGCCACCGCAGCGACGCTTTTAGCCTCTGGGTTTACGGCCTCCGGTCTTCTTAGTTTAGCCGGGGCGCTTTCTGTGGTTCTTGGTGCTGATTTTGGTTCGGCCCTCGTTATCCAAATTCTTTCCTTTTCCCTTGATTGGTTGATACCGGTACTGTTGGTTTCTGGGGGATATTTGTTCCTCAAGATAGAGGGGCCCTTGTGGCGCCAAGTGGGCAGGATACTGCTTGGAATTGCATTCATTCTATTGGCGTTGCGCCTCATCGGCGAGGCTATGGAACCCATTCGCGAAGGTGCGTTTCTCCCGGCCATCGCAGGATATTTGCAAGCAGATTATGTAACAGCGTTCCTTGTTGGGCTGGCGGTAACCTTTGTTATGCATTCCAGCGTCGCGGCCATACTCATGTTTGTTACCTTCGTTTCCCTGGGGGTATTACCTGTTATGGCAGGGGTATCCCTTGTGCTTGGCGCGAATTTGGGCAGTGCTTTGATCCCCATCTGGCTATCACGTGGTATGGTTGTTGAGGCGCGGCGGGTTCCTATCGGCAATCTGATCCTACGGGGCATTGGCGCCATAATTGTATTATTTGTGGTCAATAATACGCCGGTGCTTGCTTTGTTTAATGGCTTTCCAGACGGCCAGATACTTGTTTCAGTTCACCTAACATTTAATGTGCTTTTGCTTATAACGGCCCTGCCCTTTGTCGGACTATTAGAGGCGCCCTTAAAGGCCATGTTGCCAAGCGACAATGGTAATGGAGATTCCCACGAACCGCTTAAACCTGTCAGTGCGCTTGACCATAGGGTTATCAACAACCCTCGCATGGCCCTTGGCAGTCTTACCCGCGAAATTTTGCGCATGAGTGAGATTGTGGAGATGATGACGCGTCCTGTGATGGAACTCTATGAAAGTGGAAACGCTGAGCAAATTCAGTTTGTGCAGGACCTCGACAAGGGGGTAAATACCGCTCTGAGTGATATTCGGCGTTATGTGGCTTCTATCCCACGGGACAAAATGACCAAAAGCGAGGCGCGCCATGCACGCGAACTCACAGAGTACGCGATCAATTTGGAAGTGGCTGGGGATATTGTCTCGAAAAAGCTTATGCAATTGGCGACAAGTAAAACGAAAAAAGGTCTGAAATTCTCAAAAGCTGGCTGGGAAGAACTGCAAAATCTACATGAACGCGTCATCAGCAATATGACTTTGGCATTTAATGTCCTGCTATCGGAGGACATTGAAGCGGCACGCTTGTTGATGGAAGAAAAAACCCATATGGCAAATAAAGAGCACAAGAGTCGCAAAAAACATCTCAAACGACTGCGCGAGGGCCATGAGGTTAGCTTTGAAAGTAGTGATATCCATTTGGAAACCTTGCGTGCCCTCAAGGACCTGAACTCACAGATTTCGGCGGTGGCCTATCCAATCCTTTATAAGCATGGGCAGTTACTTGAAACGCGGCTTATTGAAGAAATGGGGAATAGTTCTGACTAAATGTCATTCACATTCCAAACGCAATAAAAAACGGCCACTCGATTGAGTGGCCGTTTTTCATATCAGCGATATGATGATCTAGCCCCTTAAGGCCGTTCACCCCGGGCCATTCTTGCATTAATGTCAGCAATAACTGGCTCGATATCGGCCAAACTATCAATGACATAATGCGCACCAGTTTTTCACAGAATATCTCTTGTATATTCCATGCGGCGTTCGATTTCAGCGTCACTGAGCTGATCTGCTTCTTCCAATGTGTTGATGTTCATATAGTTGGAATAACGCACCACGCCTACGCCCCAGCAACCTGCGTTGATGGCTTCGCCAACACCGGAAGCCGTGTCGTCGACCTTCACAACGGACTGGATGGTATCAATGCCCAACAGGTCCAGGTTTTTATAAACCATGTGGGGGGCAGGCCGCGCGCCGTGGAGCACTTCATCACCGGCAACAGTTGCATCTGGGGTAAAACCTTGGGCAATGCAATCTTCAAGCAAAACATCAACCATGGCGCGCATAAATCCTGTGGAAGCGCCAATCTTAATACCTTGGGACTGTAAACGGTTACAGACGTCTTTTACACCGGGCAACAGGGTGGTGTACTTACGCAAGCAATCGAGCTGAGCTGGTACGAAGTCGGTGAACATAGCGTCGACATCACCTTGGTTGGGATATGCGCCTTTGATTGACTTCCATCGTTCTGCAATGATGGGATCTTCGGTCAACTTTTTGATGTGCAAATCCTTGCGCAAACCCATGGGGCCACGCGCTTCGAGCATAGAAATTTCCACACCCTGGTTCTTGAACACTTCAACAAACACCACAGCCGGGGCGATAACATAGGCATCTGCCAGTGTGCCGCTCCAATCCAAAATTAGGGCTTTGACTTCGCCCTGATAGGTCCGTTTGTAATTAAAATCACCAAATTTACTCATAAATATTTCCTTTGTGGTTTTTGAGAATTTAAGCAAGAAGTTTTGCCCGTTCGGTTAAAGCTTTTTGTGGGGGTACGGCACTAGCTACCCCCATTTTCTTGAGTGCGTCGGCGGCGGCCTGGACGACTTGTTGCATCACATTCGAATCTAAGTGGCCAATACAGCCAATGCGAAAGCTATCAACAATTGTCAGTTTTCCCGGATAAATGATAAAGCCGCCTTCTTTCATCAATTGATAAAAAGTGTGAAAATCAAATTTCTCATCAGCCGGGTTAAAAAACGTCACAATAATTGGCGACAACCAACGGTCCTTAAGCAATGTTTCAAAACCTAAATCGCGCATGCCCGCAACCATAACATCCCGATTATTCGCATAGCGCGCACCCCTGGCGGCCACCCCGCCCTCCTCCTGATGTTGAGCCAAAGCCTGCATAAAGGCGGCTACCACATGTGTGGGCGGGGTAAAACGCCACTGACCGGTCTTGTTCATCGTGTCCCATTGGGCATGAAGATCAAGGCTAAGGGAATGGGAGCGCCCCTTTGCAGCTTCAAACTCGGATTTTTTTGCAATTACGAAGCCAAATCCGGGCACACCCTCGATGCATTTATTGGCGGAGGAAACTATGGCCTCATAGCGGATTTTATTAACCTCTAGGGCAATTGCCCCAAAGGCACTCATGGAATCAATCAACAGTTTTCGACCAGCCGCATAAACCACCTCGGAAATCTCTTCAATTGGGTTAAGAATGCCTGAGCTGGTTTCACAATGCACCACAATCACATGGGTGATTGCCGGGTCATTGGCGAGCGTCGTTTGCACCTCATCTGCGCGGGGGGGGAGATAATCTCCCTTATCTATCACAACATGCTGGCGCTTAAGATAGGTCAGGGTTTGCGCGATGCGTTGACCATAGGCGCCATTGGCTAAAACCAAAGTTTTGGAGTTGCGCGGCAAAAATGACGCCAACATCGCTTCAACCACAAACGTGCCGGAACCCTGCATGGGTACACAGTCAAATTCATTCTTTTTATCGTTAATCATTGCCAACAACTGCTGACGCATATTTGCCGTCATCGCGCGAAATTCGTCATCCCATGATCCCCAATCACGCAACATTGCCCGCTTGGTTTTGTCACTTGTCGTCAACGGGCCAGGGGTCAGTAAATAGGGAACACTCGGGTCACAGGAATTGCTGGCGTTGTCATTCAGATCGAAAACAATGTCATTGGGGACGTCAAAAAAAGCACTCATAATATAGCTCATCAAATCGCTTGCGTTGCGCCGAAACTATGCCAGCAAATATCATCTGTAAAATCGATAATAAGTATGATATTATAAATTTTACTTATGTAATTGATGGAGCAAAAATATGCGTTATGTGCAATTGCGTGCGTTTCATAATGTCGCTGTATATGGCGGGTTTTCTAGGGCAGCCCATGCGCTATCGCTTACCCAACCTGCCCTTTCAGATCAGGTTGCAAGACTTGAGGAAGAATATGATATTTTGCTTTTTGATCGGCAAAAAAAGCGCATTGCTCTTACGGCATTTGGCGAAGAACTTTTAACCTATACCCGTCGATTGTTTGATATTGAAAAACAAACCCAGGATTTCCTTACGGAAAAGCAAGCGCTCAAATCAGGAACTTTGAGAATAATGGTGGACTCTCCCCACCATTTACTCGAAGCAATAGCGGCCTTTCGTGCAGAACATCGGGGCATTTTTGTTTCCATCAAAACAGGAAATACGGATGAGGTCACCTCAGCTTTGTTAGACTATACATGCGATATTGGCGTGTTAGGGGAAGTTCCGCCAAACAAGAAATTCAACGTCCTCAAACTAAGTTCTACCCCCATAATTGCTTTTGCCTCAGTCAGCCATCCGCTTGCTCATACCAAAAGCATCGCCATGGAAGCATTGGCGAAGCAACATTTGGTGCTCCGGGAGAAAGGTTCAAAACCCCGCCAGATCGTTATGGATTATGCCGGGAAACGCGGTATAAAATTATCTGCCTCTATTCAGGCGGAGGGCCGAGAGGCCGTGCGTGAAATAGTTGCAGCAGGGGTCGGCATCGGTTTCGTTTCAAGGGCTGAATTTGGCTATGATCGGCGCTTGGTGCAAATTCCTATTGATGGGTTAGACCAGCACATGGAGGAAGCCCTAATTTGCCTAAAGGCAAGACAGGATAACAGGTTGATTAAAACCTTCATGGGCATGGCGAGTACAAAAATATAAAATTTTAGGATTTTGCTGTTCCGCCATGCAGTACAAGCGAAACGAAAAGCTGAAAACGCCCTCTTGCCTGCCCAACCCAAACCTTACCGCCATGGGCATTGACCAAACGCTTTACGATCGCCAGACCCAAACCAATATTTTTTGATTTGCCGGAACGTGATTTGTCAACGCGATAAAAACGATCAAGCAAATGCACAATATCGTGGGGCGGGATCAGATCAGCCCAATTTTCAAAACAAATTTTTACCTGCCCCTTTTGTGTCCAATCCAGGGTAATAATGCCATCCGCTTCATTTGTTATGCCGGCGTTACCAGGTTGGGAATAATGCACCATATTGGAAATGGCATTATTGAAAACCTGCTGTAAACGCTTTGGATCGGCGCGCAATTCTTGTGGTATTCCAATTTCTTCAACATGCATATCAAAATTGCTTTCAACCATGGTGGCTTTATGTGCGGCAATCACATCAGCAATTTCCCCTCGCAAATTGATTATCTCAAACTGTGCATCATCATGCATCTTTTCAGAGAGACTTAGCTCGCTTAAATCGTCAATTAGATCGCTCAACCGCCCCACTTCGGCATTAAGAACATTGAATACATCCGGGCCAATGCTAAAAACGCCATCTTCAAGGCCCTCCACATACCCTTTTACGTTGGTTAGAGGCGTTCGTAATTCATGACTGAGATCACGTAACAATTGTTGCCTTCCCTGCTCCTGTTGTTCCAGTGCCCCGGCCATGTCATTCAAATGCCATGACAAAGTACCAAGCTCACCTTTTAAGGCTGGTGCACGGGCGGACAGTTCCCCTTCGGCAATTCTCTCTGTTGCCTGCACCATTTTGGATATGGGACGCAATAGGGCTTTCGTAAGCAACCAAGAAAGCACCAACCCCAAAGCCAATGCGACAACTATGCCCCACCACAGGCTTTGCTCAACATCGCTGGTGAACATCGAATTTAGCTTTGTGGGTGAAATATCAAACTCATGCATCAGACGTTCAAAATACGCGTCCATTAGCCGGGTGAATATCCAGTACAGCGTTGCCGTTACAGCCATGGCAACAATAATATTTGCTATGACCAATTGCACCAACAGCGCAGGAAAGTTTTTTTCAGGTGGTTTATGGGCGCTCATAGTGTTTCTTTAACATTGTTGGAACTTGATTTTCGACTTTGGCCGCCTTGTAGCCAAACCCGCGTACTGTTTGTATTAGTTTAGCCCCCTCGTGACCCAACTTGTTGCGCAGGTTATGAATATGAACATCAACAGCTTTGGGCACAACACTACCCCCACTTGGATAGAGCAGGTCGAGCAATTCATCGCGGGAGAACACAAATCCGGGCCGCCGGGTCAGGGCTGAGAGTATTTTGAATTCGTAGTGGGTAAGTTCAAGCTCGCGTTCTTCAAAGCGCGCACTTTTACAGGCCCAATCCATTTGTATGGGATAGTTAGCCAAGTGTTTGGGTGTCAGGTTATCGCCCTTGGGTAGTGTACCCCCGCCCTCACCCGATCCAGTCCGGCGCAATATTGCTTTGACACGCGCCACCAATTCACGCGGAGAAAACGGCTTGACCAGATAATCGTCCGCCCCCACTTCAAATCCACGAATACGGTCGCGCTCTTCTCCAAGCGCGGTTAACAGCAATATTGGCATCTGATGGTGCTCGCGCACCTTGGCGCAAATATCCAGGCCATTTACATCAGGCAACATGATATCCAATATCGCCATATCAAATTTAGAACGTTCAAGCTTTTTAAGCGCCGCCGACCCAGAGGCAACGGACACCGTGCTAAAACCGCTGACCGACAGGTAAGATGTCAAAAGATTGCGTATATTGTCATCGTCCTCGGCCACTAAAATATGGATACCAGAGAGAGCTTCCTCATCACTATCTATTGTCATGTCACTTCTGCTCATGGCTAAAAATCGATACCCTTCTAATATGTGCTATTTTAACTTTACTTGTACTTGCGTGAAAAAATGAACAATTAACATGGTTTTCACACAAGCGTGTTGCCTCCTAACCAAATCCTAACATTAGCCTTACATTTTCAAAACAAGGATGTCCTAGTTCTGGTCTT
>JAJRRG010000264.1 GCA_024279675.1 Alphaproteobacteria bacterium | reverse complement strand
TTGCCGCCTATGATCTGGCACTGGCTGTCTACACACGCAAGGACATGCCCGCCGATTGGGCCATGACCCAGATGAACCGCGCCAATGCGCTTACCTCTCTTGGGGAACGGGTCGAGGGTGAACAGGGGCAGGACTATTTGCAACAGGCCATTGCCGCCTATGATCTGGCACTGGAAATCTACACACGCAACGACATGCCCGCCGATTGGGCCATGACCCAGATGAACCGCGCCAATGCGCTTGCAAATCTGGGGGAACGGGCCGGGGGTGAACAGGGGCCAGACTATCTGCAACAGGCGCTCAATGCCTATGATTTGGCACTGAAAATTGGAACCCGCAAGGACATGCCCACCGATTGGGCCATAACCCAGGCGAACCGGGCCAATGCGCTCGCATCTCTGGGGGAACGGGCCGGGAATGAGAAAGCGCAGGGCTATCTGCAACAGGCGATTGATGCCTATGATCTGGCGTTGGAAATATTTGCACAACCGGGTATGGAATATTATGCCGAAACGACACGCAACAACCGCCAACTTGCTGTCGATGCGTTAGCCAAACTCAAGGGCGATGGATAGCCACAGGGAACATATCTAATGGACGCACGGCGGAAAAATTCACGGATCATACTGATTATCGTTTTCATATTGGGGTTTATCATCTTCACCCAGAAGGATGCGTTTGGGCCGGCAGAAGAAAGTGGCGAATCCAACACATCTGAGCAACAAAACCCATAGATTTTTTATTATCGATAGTTTAGAACGATTCCAAAGTTGATGCTGTACCTGAAAGGTTTCTCACGATGTTTGCCCGTCTCCTCGAACCCAATAAACGTGATTTTTCATCCCTAAGCGAGGCTGAAATTCTCTCCCTTGCTGTGGGAGCGGAGGAGGAAGATGGGCGTATTTATGCCGCCTATGCGGATAAGTTGCGCAAAACTTTTCCCAATTCGGCAAAATTGTTTGAAGGCATGGCGGCCGAGGAAAACGAACATCGTCGGGTATTGCTCGAAATGTATAAGCAAAAATTTGGCGATAATCTAGTGCCGATCAAACGCGAGCATGTGCGCGGGTTTATGGCGCGCAAGCCCCTGTGGCTGATGGAACATTTTGATATTGAAACCGTACGCCAACAAGTTTGGGAAATGGAAGTGTCGGCGCAAAATTTTTATCTCACCGCCGCCAAGCAAGTCACGGATGTTGAAACGCGCAAATTGCTCGGCGATCTGGCGGAGCAGGAAGTGGCCCATCAAAATGCGGCTGATCACCTTGAGGCCACCCATCTGGGGGAAACAGAAAAGGATGAGGAAAAAGTGGCGGCCCATCGTCAATTTGTCCTGACCTATGTGCAACCGGGTCTTGCGGGCCTGATGGATGGGTCGGTATCCACCTTGGCCCCCGTATTTGCCGCCGCCTTTGCGACCGGCTCGACACACCAGACGTTCCTTGTGGGGCTTGCCGCCGCCATTGGCGCCGGGATTTCCATGGGCTTCACCGAAGCGGCGTCGGACGATGGCAAGCTGACCGGGCGCGGCTCCCCCATTAAACGCGGGTTAGCCGCCGGGATCATGACCACCATCGGGGGGTTGGGCCACGCCCTGCCCTATCTGATTGCCGATTTCTGGATGGCAACTTGGATCGCGATGATTGTCGTATTAGTTGAACTTTGGGCCATCGCCTTTATCCAAAGCAAATACATGTCGACCCCGTTCTGGCGTGCTGTGTTTCAAGTTGTGCTTGGGGGATCGCTGGTGTTTGCCGTTGGGATATTAATCGGCAGTGCCTAGCGGGCCAATGCGCCAATTTGGATCACCCCGGAAAAATGCGGCAAATCATTTTAGACTTTCTGGCTAATTGATTTGCCCAGTTTATAGGTAACAATGTTGCTCAGCAGAGTTTTGCGAAACTTAAAAGCAAGCGCCCCCAAAACCACGATGGCTAAAACCGCGTAAAAACCATTTTCACTTGGCTGTCCAAATACAACCAGGTTCATCACCCGACCCGGCATAAAAGTAAAAGTGCCGGCCACGATCAACCCACCAAAATAAAGGCCCTGCATGGCGTGTTTGTGTCTTACAATCTGGCCCGTGCGGGCAAAATGAATGCCGGAAATCAGGGCGTAGGTGCTATATAGTGACAAGAGGTGAATGGGCGAAAAAGGACCCCAAAGGCGTACCTCAAAAATTATGTATGAACTTGCAATCGTTGCGAGCATGGACAAGGCCCAGATACGCCCAAGGATTTTATGCAAACCATTGCCCTTTTTGGAAAACAGTATAACCGGGCCAAGGCCTAAGGCCAGAATAGCGCCAATGGCATGGACTTGAATTGCTGGACTTGCACTAAACAGGGGGGCTAAAGACATGGGGATATGCTCCATTGTTGATTTGAATAATAATTGTTTGGGTCTTGTTCAAAACACTCAATTGCTTAGACTTGGAATGCGCCAGTCAATATTCGTTAGATACAGGTAGGGTTCGTGAAAACAACTGCATTGCAACTCACGCTTCGCGAAATGCGGGCACTCGTTACGTCCTATCGCACATGGGTCATTTTTGCGGGTGTCATCTTAATCCTGGGGATTTCGGGGCCATTCCAGACTTTTGAATATTTTCCTCTGGGGCCGCGTCTGGCCTATTGGACGATCAATGGGGCCGCTTCGTATTTCGTTGGCAGCTTTTTTGGCACATGGGCCTCCCATGCCAGCGATAATTGGAAAGTATTATATCCATTCCGGTTCATGGCCATTGGGCTTGCGGCGGGCTTACCCGTTTCGATCGTCGTTATCCTGATCAATGGGGCCGCACTTAATGATTTTGGAACCGTTAAAGATGCTTTGTTGCTGATGGTGTATTGCATCGGCATATCCATGGCTATTGTTGGTTTGATCATGGCAATCAATACCTCCCATACGACAGAAGATGCCATAAAAACCGCCCCCATTTTGGATCGTTTGCCGGCTGGAAAGCGGGGCAAGCTCCTCTCCCTATCTGTGCAGGATCACTATGTGGAAGTGGTGACAACGCGGGGCAAACATCTCACACTTATCCGCCTGAGCGATGCAATCGCGGAGCCAACCGGAACCAATGGTTTGCAGGTTCACCGTTCCCATTGGGTGGCATTTGAAGCGATTAACGCGGTGAAACGCAATGAGGGCAAGGTAAGAATTCATACTCAGAATGGCGAAAAATTCCCCGTCAGTCGCACCTATATACCCAAGTTGAAGGAAAGCGGACTGCTGGTTTAAGCAGCAAAGTAAAAATTCAATAATTCGCCAACAGGAAAAACTAAAAGGACCTCCCATGACCTATAAAGCATCCAACACACGTTATGACACAATGAAATATCGCTATTGCGGCAGTTCGGGTCTAAAACTTCCTGTGGTTTCCTTAGGGTTATGGCAAAATTTTGGGGGAACGCGTGATCATGACAGTGCCGTGGAAATTTTGGCCCATGCGTTTGATGCCGGGGTTACTCATTTTGATTTAGCCAACAATTATGGCCCTCCAGCGGGATCATCTGAGGAATTATTTGGTCGTATTTTGGCCCGGGAATTTGGCCCCTATCGGGATGAAATGATCATATCAAGCAAGGCTGGGTATGACATGTGGCCCGGCCCCTATGGGGAATTTGGTTCACGCAAATATCTGATTGCTTCATGTGATCAGAGCCTGAAACGTATGGGACTTGATTATGTGGACATATTTTATTCCCATCGGTTTGATCCCAACACGCCGCTGGAAGAAACCATGGGTGCGCTGGCTTCAATCTACAAAGCGGGCAAAGCGCTTTATGTGGGTATCTCCAGCTACCCGGAACAACAAACCCGTGAAGCAACGCGCATATTGAAAGAAATGGGCGTCCCCTGCACCATTCATCAACCGTCCTATTCCATGGTCAATCGCTGGATTGAGGAAGATAAAACCATTGAGGCCTGCGATGAACTGGGCCTTGGTATCATTGCCTTTTCACCCCTGACGCAAGGGGGTTTGTCGGGGAAATATGGCGCGGGAATTGCAAGAGACACCCGGGCTGGAAATGAAAACTCCTCCGTTCGTCCCAGCCATATCAGCGACGAGGTTCTTACGGCGGTTGAAGCCCTGCGCCCCATTGCTGAAGCACGTGGGCAATCAATGGTTCAGCTCGCCTTGTCCTGGGTTTTACGGCGCAAGGAAATCACCTCAGCTCTTATTGGGGTGCGTAATCTGGAACAACTCAAAGACAACCTTGGGGTGCTGAATAATCTTGACCTTAATGTGGACGAAATCGAGGCTATAGATAAGATCACACAACCCATATTGATGGACATGCTTCCAAAACCTGCGGGATGGCTTAGATGAGACACTCAAAAAATAATAACATACTGACTACGGCTTTACTGCTCCTGAGCTTGCTATTAGTCCCTAACGTTTTGGCAAAAGATAAACCGGGCCAAACCCCACAAAACAACGCACCCATCCTATTCGATGGCGAGCAGGTGCGTGAGTTGCTTGTGGATGGCGCCTTCTGGTGTCTTGGCAATGAAGGGAACTCCTGCCTGTTTACCAACCTTGTGATTGAAGAGGTACAGGGGGAATACCGCTATGACGTTGTTGGACTTTGGGATGAAGAAACAATTCTGTATGAATATCGATGGGCTCAAGTCTTTGATGATGGGATATTGTGCGAAAATTCGGCTATATATCTCAAGGGTATTCGCGCGAGTGATCTTGATGGTACGCCGGTTTCCAGCGAGCGCCTTAATGCGCTGTTGCAGGAGCTGGATACAAATTATTCCAAACCTGAAGTTGATAGCATCTGTTTTCGCTATGGCATGGCAAATCCAGACTCTTCTGATGATCTAATCCAGTATGAGATTGATACGGAGAATAATCTGATCGACCCGATTACTTTTTCCATAAGCTATGATGCAAATGCCGCGCAAGAATACACTCTGCGCTGGTAGTTTGAGTTAAAATCCAACGCGCCTAATGGGGTAAATTCAATAGGCCCTCACGCTGATTGATGTTAGCCTTATGCAATGAACACTTGGATACTCAAAGCTCTTGGTCTTGAAAATCTCGATCAAAAAGCGATAGCACAGCTTGGCGAACTCACGCCAATGGTTTTGCCCGCCGGGCATGTTCTGTTTCGCCCGGGGGATGAAGTTGCCGGATTTGTTTTGGCACTTTCAGGTCGGGTGGGTGTTTATCTGGTTGGGGCTAACGGGCGCGAACTTTTGCTCTATTCTGTTGCGCCGGGGGAGACCTGTGTGCAAACCACACTTGGGCTACTAGGGGAGCAACATTATACGGGGGAAGCGATAGCTGAAACCGATATTTCGGTGGTCATGGTACCTAAAGATATGTTCGTTGATTTGATGGCTCAATCCGCAAGTTTTAGGAATTTTGTTTTTCGCGCCTTTGCGCACCGTTTGCAAACGGTGATGGGGGTCCTGGAAAAAGTGGCCTTTGTAACCGTTGAAACCCGACTTATTCAAATGCTTATGGAGCGCCAGAAAAACGGCAAAATTCACGCAACCCATCAAGAACTGGCAACCATGATTGGCACGTCACGGGAAGTCGTCTCTCGCCGCCTCGAAGCTTTGGCAAAGCTAGGCATACTTGAGCAGGATCGTGGCATCGTTAAAATCCTTGATGCAAATGCCCTATCAAACCGGGCGCAATAAAAACCTTTTTTCAAGTTAGGTGACCAAGTCACTGAATAAGAAAGTGCTATGTGCTCAAAGGGGGCATCATTATCGTACACACAAAGGATATGCATTCATGTTTAAGAACAATGTTGGCTCACTCGATCGTATCATTCGTATTGTTTTGGGCGTTGCGCTGATCGGCGCATTTTTCATATTTCCCGAAAGCCCATGGCGCATGGCTTTTTTAATTGGCATCGTGCCTCTAGCAACAGCCATGATGGGTTCCTGCCCCATTTATTCAGTTCTTGGCATGAGCTCCTGCCCGGTTAAAAACAACAAGAGCTAAATATTTTCGCCACCCGAAACCAATTGACAATAGGGAGCTGGAGATTTTCAGCTTCCTTTTTTTGTGCCTATTTGTCCTTGTTATCCTTCTTTGTACAAGCCTCAAGATACTTGGCAAACATATTTTGCAATTCAGCGGGCCGATGATGATTGAGTGAATTGAGCCGATTGGAACGGTTACGTTGCTCTTTCCAATTGGTGTTGATGCCCTTAAAATGCCAAAATAGGCCTATGGGTGCGCGCTTATGCATGGCTTTGGGCATATTCATTATTCGGTGCACACTGGGATGCACATCAAGATCAGCCAACCATTCCCGGCTGGGGTCAAGTGCCCATTTTTAGCGTTCAGTTTATGACGAAAATCCTTTCGCACCGTACGAAATGCGAGATGGTTTGGCATGGGGTCGGTCACACCTGGTTCAACCACACTTTCCACCCAATTGCCCCGCATCCGATATAACCCGTCGATACTTTCATGGGCCATTTCAAAAACATCGCTACCGGGGATGGGTGCGGCTAATTCATCAATATCAACATTAAGAAGACCAAAAGCTTTCCCTGCAAAACGTCTCTGCACCATGGAGAATGTCGACACCTGCAGGAAATTGGCCCAGAACCGATGAAAAATGACGCCGGGATCATGGGGGCCATAACGATAGGGCACAGACATCACCAACACCTTCTTAACACCGGGCACTTCAGCCAGGGTTTTTTCAATATCTTCAGGCGTGTAAACATTGGAGCCATTATCAAAGAAAATAATTGCATCAACTTCGTGCATGGTTTGATGATAGCGGGCCCATTCAGCAATCCAGCTCAAAGGGTTATTCTGGCTCATGGTGAACATCACGCTACAACCGTCAAAATCATCGGCTAAATTGGGCATAATTTCTGCGACAAATTTTTGCCCGGCAAACGTAATTTCAATGTGGGTTTGTGTCGCATCAACATCTTGAAGCGCGATGGTCATGGAGGAGCGGATATTGTGGATTTGTGGCTGTAAAACCTGCCCCGAGGGCATGGCCTTGAAACTTGCCTGCAACCAATATTCTTCAAGATTCAAAGGCGGCGGGCAAACAAGCAAAACCTGTTTGTTATCAAGATGCCAAAAAACATCATAGACCAGTGCCCGGTCCTCAAACCCGTCCCAGAATTTTTGTGGCCTATGTCTTTTGGGGGCACGGGGCAGACGGCGCAGTTCACCTTGTTCCGGTAAAAACACCGATGAGGGCGTTGCCTTGAGGATTTTTGCACTCATCTTGATTTTACGCCCTTAACTGCCCGCCGGTAGCTTTTTCTACCGCTTTGATCACACTTGCAGAAATCGCTTCAATTTCCTCTTCGGTCAGGCTTTTTCCACGGGGTTGAATGGTTACTTCCAAGCCAAGGGATTTTTTATTCTCCCCAAGATTGGCCCCTTCAAATACATCAAAAAGCGATACGCCGGATATGAGATTTTTGTTAGCGGAGCTAGCGGCCTTTAGCATTTTGCCCGCTTGTACATCACTTTGCAAAACGAAAGAAAAATCACGTTTTAAGGGCATCAGATCAGACGCGTTAAGCGCAGACTTGGCTTTGCTTGCCTTGGCGCGAGGTACAGGAAGCGCATCAAGATTGATCTCAAACGCGACAATTGGCCCCGCAATATCTAAATCCGCCAGAATTGAGGGATGAATTTCTCCAAACCAACCCAATACATTTTTGGGACCTAATTGTATGCGTCCGCCCCGCCCCGGATGGGCCCAGGACGCGCTCTCATCCAGCAATTGAGCCTTATTGGCATCAATGCCTAATGCATCCAGTGCCGCGATCATATCGGCCTTGGCATCAAACACATCAACCTTGTCAGCCTTAGACTGCCAGTGACGCCCAGAGCCGGTCAAACCCGCCGTACCCGTTCGGATAACAGAGGCAAAAGTGCGCTGCCCCTCAGGGGTGTCATCCCCAAAAACCTGACCCACTTCAAACAGGGCAATATCAGCGTAGGAACGGTTAGAATTGCGCACCGAAGCTGCCAAAAGTCCGGGCAACAAAGAGGGGCGCATATGGGCCAATTCAGGGGAAATGGGGTTGGCCAGCGCCAATTCGTCAGCACCCCCACCGAACAGAACAGCCTCATCTTTGGAGACAAAAGACCAAGTCACCGCCTCGTGCATGCCACGGGCCGCAAGCGCGCGCCGGACAATACGGCGTCGATTTTGGATGGGGGTAAGAATTTTTTGCGCGACCCCGGAAAGGCGCTCAAGTGGCTCCACCGGCACTTTATCCACACCAATGATACGCATCACCTCTTCCACAAGATCGGCCTTGATTTTGATGTCGGTTCGCCATGAGGGAACCGCAACTTTTGTCACGTCCCCGGTGCCCGAAACCCAAAAACCAAGTAGAACTAATGCGGCACGGATTTCGGCCCTATTGATGGTGAGACCAGTCAGGCGTTTGACCTCGTCCCAGGGGAAATTGATGACGATTTCAGGAATTTCGTTCTCGCCGGAAACAACCGGTTCGCACACTTCACCCCCACATATATCCACAATCAATTGGGTGGCTCGTTCCAAGCCCGGCATTGTCAACGCCGGATCAACCGAACGTTCCAGCCGAAAGCGAGCGTCTGAAACAATGCCCGTTTTGCGCCCGGTTTTTGCAACCAGCATAGGGTCCCATGTGGCACTTTCCATCAACACAGTTGTTGTTTCATCCGTGCACCCGGTGGTTGTCCCACCCATGACGCCCCCAAGGCAAATGGCCCCGCTGTCGTCGGCAATGACGCACATGGTGGCATCAAGTTTATAGGTTTTCCCATCCAGTGCCAGAATTTCTTCCCCCGGACTGGCGTTGCGCAGATAGGGGGTGCCGCTCAATTTATCCACATCATAGGCGTGTAAAGGTCGGCCCCAACCATGGGAGACATAATTGGTGATGTCCACCAGCGCATTGATGGGGCGCATGCCTACGCTGATCAGTTTTTTCTGCATCCAGTCAGGGGAGGGGCCATTTTTGATGTTTTTGATAACCCGTCCGGCGAATTGTCGAATTGTCTTTGGCTCGTCGTCGTCAAAACGCTGCTCCAATGCTGGCACCGGGCTTGGCGATGTGGAGGGAACTGGGGTAACGCTGGGGTCAACCAGCGTGCCCACACCGGCGGCGGCAAGTTCACGCGCCAGACCATAGATGGAAACACAGTCGCCTCGATTGGGGGTAATTTCCACCTCAATCAACACGTCATTTATGTTTGCATAGTCCACATATTTTTGCCCCACGGGCGCATCCGCCGGGAGTTCAATGATGCCATCATGATTATCAGAAATCAACAATTCGCGCTCCGAACACAGCATGCCGTTGCTTTCTTCACCACGAATAACCCCTTTGGCTAAAGTGAAATCAGTGCCCGGAATATAGGTGCCGGAACCGGCGAAAACACCCTTCATCCCGGTTTTGGCATTGGGGGCACCGCACACGACTTTCACCGGATCACCCGACCCGGTATTGACCATACACACGCGAAGCCGGTCGGCATTGGGGTGCTGTTCGGCGGAAATCACCTCGCAAATGGTGAAGGCCTCAAGCACTTTACCCTGATCTTCAATGGCCTCAACTTCGGTGCCGGTCATAGTGAGGGTATCGACAATTTCCTCAAGCGTGGCGTCCGTTTCAAGATGCTCTTTTAGCCATTCGATGGTGAATTTCATTGCTCAGGCTCCAGTGGTGTTTTCAAGTTTGGGCAATTGCCCGTTCAGTTCAAATAATTTGACCAGCACATGGGCAAACCCGCGCGCATCATCAATGGCCTTGTGGGAATGGGGAATATTTCCATACCATTCAGCTGGCGCGCGTTGCATGCCCCAATTGAGATAATCCTGCCCGCGCATGGCACCTGCCATAGTGTAAAGACAAACCCCGCCGCCGCGAAACAATTGCCGCCCGGTGAACGGGCCACCAAGGGCGCGGGTGTCGGCAAAACGATCTAAATAATGATCCATCCAAGGACCGTCAAACATAATGGGCGCGGCGCAAAAAACCTTGTCGTGGGGGAGGGTTTCAATCCAATCCGCATAACGCAACATTTCAGTTTCTGCCGGTTTTGGGTTAGTGGTCGCCGCTTTATAGGCGTCAGGGAACCCTTGCCACCATTGGCTAGTTACGGGGTCGGGCGACCGGTCGGGCCGCCGTTCCAGCACGCTTTCAAACTCGCCGTGAATGGTGCCGTCATAGGTCACCGCAACCGACGCAAAGGAAAGCATTGAATTGCGCAATGGCGAATGGCCATCGGTTTCAATGTCGGTGACGACGAAGGTGACTGGGGTGGCAGATGTATGGGTCATACTAAAAGGCCTCCACAAGTTTGAACCGTTCGCACACGAGGTCCATATTCTCGTCCCAACCACCGTTGCGTTCAAAAAAGTCGATATGGCCTTTACGCCAATCGGTGAAATCTCCTTCACCCTCGGCTAGGGCAAAAGCCTCTGAAACTTCGTTGAATTTGAGGATTGTCACTTCTGTCGTTTCAATAACACATTTTTCAACACTGGCACTATTAAGCACTAAGTCTTTGCCGCCAACCGCCGGCATTTCTTCGGCGTTTCGCGAGCCGTCATAATCGCGTAGTGCGCCGCAGGTCGCTGTTTTTTTTCCCGAAATAACCAAGGCAAGCAAAGCGTCGCACAGCGCCGGATTATCTCCGAAACTAAAACTACTTAAACTCTGATATTTTACGGGAAGGTTCATCAGCTGCTCAACCCACCAAACAGCGTCGGCAAATCAAGCGGGCGGAAACCATAATGATCAAGCCAGCGCTGGTCAGCGTCAAAGAATGCGCGCAGGTCCGGCATGCCGTATTTTAGCATCGCCAACCGGTCAATCCCCATACCCCAAGCAAACCCTTGATAGACTTCGGGGTCAAGGCCGCTCATGCGCAGCACGTTGGGGTGCACCATGCCGCAACCAAGAATTTCCATCCAGTCACTGCCCTGCCCGATTTTTACTTCGGAGCCAGAACGGTCGCACTGCACATCCACTTCCATGGAGGGTTCAGTGAACGGGAAAAAGTGAGGGCGGAAACGGGTGACAACATTATCCACCTCAAAGAAGGTTTTGAGAAATTCCTCAAGCACCCAGCGCAATTGACCGATGTGCGAACTTTTATCAATCACCAGCCCCTCCACCTGATGGAACATGGGGGTATGTGTCTGGTCGCTGTCACAGCGATAGGTTCGGCCCGGAATAATGATGCGAATCGGGGGTTCCTGATTTTCCATGGTGCGGATTTGAACCGGGGAGGTGTGGGTACGCAAAACCTTGCGCTTGCCTTCCTTATCAGGATTAAAGAAAAACGTGTCGTGCATTTCGCGAGCCGGATGCCCTTCGGGGAAATTCAGCGCAGTGAAATTGTAATAATCCGTTTCAATGTCCGGCCCTTCGGCCAGGGCAAATCCCATATCGGAAAAAATTGCCGTGATTTCGTCAATCACTTGCGATACGGGATGGACACGCCCCGCACTCACCGGCCCGGGCCGCAGGGGCAGTGTTACATCAACTTTTTCGCTTTGCAGACGTTGTTCAAGGGCTTGTTTTTTCAAATCCGCCAGACGGCCTTCCACCAGCGCCCCGATTTCTTTTTTCAGTCCATTGATGGCGGGCCCGGCGACTTTTCTCTCGTCCGGGGTCATTTTACCCAAGGTCGAGAGCAGGGCTGAAACCGACCCCTTCTTGCCAAGGGAAGCCACGCGCACATCATCTAAAGCAGGAAGCGTATCCGCCCCAGCTATTGCAACTTCAATTTGGGTTTTAAGTTTCTCGATGGTTTCTTGGTCTGCCATGAAAATATCCAGTTGGTAGAAATGAGCAATAAAATACGGGGCAAGAAAGCCCTCTCAAACACAAATAGCCCTGCATCGGCCCGCTTTTCAACGGTAAAAGATGCAAGGCTTGATTTTTGGCCTCAGAATAGCTTGAGGTCTGCTGATAAAAGGGTAATCCCCGTAAAGGAAAACCTTTTAAGCAGAAAAGCGATCG
>JAJRRG010000025.1 GCA_024279675.1 Alphaproteobacteria bacterium | reverse complement strand
CAGCGCATGAAATCCGCAATCAGCTGCCACGTTGTGCCACTTGAAAACGCAACGCAACAGTCGGTTGCTAAAACTACGCCAAATGGCGTATCAACACGAAAGGCTCTAGTTCAGGCTGGATGACAATTCAGTGGCAGGTCAGTGCATACTGGTGTGTACCGATCCTATGATGCGGTTGAAATTCACATGCCGGATTTCCAACGTTCAAATTCCGAAGGCAGCAAGCCGGTTAATGCATCCGACGGAAAAATACTACGATCACATCTTTTATCATTCTTGAGCGAATTTGATGCAATCAGTGACGAAAGAGTCGGTATCGCTTTCATCGAGAGCCTCAAATACAATGCCGCCGCCCAGGCGGTTGAGAGTTTTCATGAATTGACGAAAATTTCCCTCTGCTTCGGTAACCCAAGGTTCACTTTTCATTGCCCGGAGGACCGCTCCGGAAATACGGCGACGACTTGTCATCCAGATTCTCTCGATAAAATTACTGCGGATGTCCGCTGTTTTCATAATGAGTTGCAATGCGCCCACAACATCATCAGGTTGGCAAATCATTGCAATCTGATGGTTCCACCAGAGACGCGATAGTGCATGATCGTCCCTGATACCTGTCTGCCCGGGTGCAAAAAAGTGTTTCCTCACTTGGGCCGGAACCTGTTCATCGTTAATTCCATCCAGCCACCTGACGCGGCAGTAATTAAAGGCCTCAACATGGGCTAACCTCACCCAAATGCGCTCTTCATTTGCAGTCGAGGGATCAAGGGTGGAAAGAGCATTGCCCACGATCAGAGAATTTTTTAAATCCACCTGTGCTACAGCTTGGGGCCGATCAGTATCAAGCGTTGTAAGGAGTCCATAGTCATAATCCAAGCCAAGAGGAATATCCCAACCCGGTTCAGACGCTAAACCACCAAAGCCGTCTCCTTTGTAGAGATCCAAATTCTGGATGATATCTTTACGCAACCGGGCGATAGCGGCATCTGATAAATATTTAAGCTGATTGCACATCACATATTCTCCACGGCCGCGATTGTCTTTGCAAGAGGAGCGTGAAGAAGTATCTGGGCGATCTCGAGCGCCGATTTTGCATTATCAGACGGATCTATTCCGAGATCATCGCATTTAGCGCGGAAGACTCTGTACCATTTGCGGGACTGGAGTGATGTTTCCCCTGACTGAAGTCTGGAAACAACTTCCATGATGGCAGGCATGTATACAGCATTCAAGAGAATTCCGCGCGCAACTGCCACGTCCCGCATTCCAATAATCGACCGATAGGTACCTGGTTCCGCCGATATCGTAATACGATCCTGAGAAAGATCGACCTCTATCATCCCTACTGTTACTGTCTCTACCTCTGACAGCTGGAAGATGCTGTCGAATGGTTTGTATTTTTTACGATCCATAGAGAAGCGAAATTCTGGCCCGAGAGCAATGATTTTACCCTTGGCGACATCAATGTTTTCACTGAATTCGCTGTCAAACAACGGGCTGCTGAAATTGCTGATTGGTTGCTGTGTCCAGATAATCGGTCTGATGAGCACTGTACCGAACAGCCTGGAGGCGTCCACAAAGTATTCACTCGCGCCCTCAGAAGTTTTGACCAACTTATTAAAGTAAGTTCTGCGGCAGATAATAAAGTATCCGATAGAAGCCTTTTGCTCGTTTATGAGTCCTAGCAAGTTGTCGCCATCTAGATTCAGTTTCGCTGAAATTCTTAACTCATTGTCCGTCGTCAGGTTTTGTTCAAATTCACAATTGAATCCCCCTGTGGCGTAATCGCTGGAGTATTCACTCAAAACCGGGTGCGGGTAGCGCATCCTTTCATTGATTTTCATTCAGTTGCCTCATCCTCTGCCGCTCTGCACGTGGCTACAAGTTCAATCGGTCCGGCATAGCCACTTTCAAATACGACATTCACCGAAGTGCGCATCCCGGCGTTACTGGAAATGATAAGGCTGCCGTTTTCGACGCGACCATCGTCGGATTGTTTGATCACGATTTTCTCGGGTGCGCTAAGCCCCGTCGCTTCGACTTCAACAACCAGCTCACCTGCTATGGGCGATGTAAAGAAAAGACGTCGTTTAGTGTTATCATCCATATCGGAAAGCAAGTTTCTTTCATTATCTAGCAGAACAGGTTCAACTACTTTTTGTGGCCTAGGAGTCGGCCCAGGTCCGGGAAAAGGATTCGGTGGATCGGGATTAGGGTCGGGCTCGGGGACAGGTCCGGGAACGTCGTCATCTTCGCCACCAGGGTTTGAAACAGGTGGCCGCTTCCGAGGCGGCATTGGTTTGACCGGTGTGGGATTGAACGAACGTGGATCAATTTCAGATCCGTTGTCATCTTCTGTACGTGTTTTCTCTGAAGCAAAAAAATCATTGAGTTCATCCAGCTCCATTGTGGAACTCGGCTCTGTCTTGGCAAGTAACCTGATTTTATCCCTGATGGCAGTCGCCAATTCGATAAAGGCTGCTTCGCCTTTTTTGCGTAAATCCGGGTCTGTTATCCTTTCGGCTGATAGATCATCATGTCTGGGGGTTTCAAGTCTTTTGAACCATTCGCTTTCGGTTTTACCCTTCGGTTCAATAAGCACAGCAAAGTCCCTGTGCAATGGAAACCGTTGGAACTGCTCGCCAAAGTTCGCAAGATTGTTGGTGATGTACATTCCGTTTCGGACAATCCCAAGCGTGTAGCCGAGACCATCACGCAGCAGTATTCGCATCGTAATCGTGCCAAGTTCAGGTATCGACAATTTGTGAATTGTAGTCTGTTCGTCGGTCAAGCAGGTGTAAAGGGTTTTGGCAGCATCAAATGTCGGGCGATCATTTAACAAATCTACAGCCTGGTTCACCTTTACGTCCTGAAACAGTGAACCCAAAGTGTTTTGATTAATTTTTAGAAAGCCATCATCGATCTCAAATTCCATCTCACGCCTTTCAATAGCACAAAAGAAATTCATCAGGATCGCAGCTGCCATTTCATAGCGCCAGTCTTTGCGTGCTGACCGCATGCAGATGGAAAAAATTGACGTGCCTTGTTTGTCGCGGCGCAGCCAATTGGGAATATCTGCCGGGTTATCAAGAGGCATATAGCTGTCGGTTTTACCCCAATAGCCTTTGCGCCTTTTTTCTTCCCCATCTGTGCCTTTGTGGGAGATGAACAGAGTCTTGCCCATGCAGAGTGTACACTCACCAGTTTCATCTGAGTAGTGGGTGGAAAAGAACGCTGTTTGAATATCGGATATTGCAAAAACCGCATTTTTTCCGATGCCGAATGAGCCCCCTGAATCGACATCATCTTTATCACTGGAACCATCAGCTTTCGCCAGAGTATGAAACGGTTTGCCTTCTTTGCAGGGGCCCCTAACTCCCTTGGTATTGAAATCCGATATACGAAGGACAGAGATTTCATTTCCCCCCAGGGCCTTAACTGCCTGTGTAAAGAATCCGATTTCTTTCTCATTATTACGGGTTTTAGATTTGTCGAGGCAAATCTGGGCAGCCTCCCTGAACTCATCTATAGAGGGAAATTCATCGACGTTGACCGTGATTTTATCGAAGGTCAGGCGGACCGGCTCTTCGCTTTTATCTCTTGCGTCGCGACTATTCTGCGCAGTTTCGCGGGCAACTGCAGCAAACGGTTTATCACGGAAGGTTTCAATGCCTGCGTCACCAAGACCTTCGCCGTCACCACTTGGATTGGGCAAAAATTTAAGCCCTATTTTTTTCATTAGAGCTTGAACCCTTCTTGCTTCGTGACCCCATCTCCCTTGAACCGGGATTTCGAAATTTCCAGCTCTTTATGGAGCATACGAAATATTTTTCTGATATCCTCATCAGAATACGAATAAGCGCTTCTATTCGAAAGGTTTCCAATCAAACGAATGTCTTTGATAGTTTTAGTTACTCGTGATTCTGCGAGGTCAACGAACTTTTGTCTTTTGTCACGCACGATGATTCCTACTCTTAATGTGAGAACATTTAACAAATGAATCTAATATTGTCAATATGTGCGTAATATATGAAAAATGTTAGCATCCATTTTTTAAAAATTAACGCACTTTGGCTTCTGTATTGACCGGTAGATGTATGGACAAACGCGATCCGGATCGTTCTTTAACGTACATTCCCAGACCATAATCACCTTCCATCCAAGTGTTTACAACTCTGTAACATTCCGTTTCTCCCGCTCAACTGTATCCCTAAATTTTGCCTCCCAGAATTCTGTCCTAGTTTTGGGTGTCGTCGCATTTTGGCAGTACAATATCCGGCTTTGTGCAGCATGGATCGCAGCAGCAGTTCAGGTTTAGTATTCTTTTTAATGCGGGACATATTCCAGCTTCGCCGTTCTTTTGTAATCCTGTTAGCCATTAGTCATCATCTCCGATTGCATCGAGTACCTCTGCAATGATGTCTGCTATCTGTCTCGCAAGATAGGGAGGCACAGCGTTGCCAACCTGATGATATTGTGAAGTCCGTGGTCCCTCAAATTTGTAGTTATCCGGAAAAGTCTGCAGGCGCGCCGCCTCGCGTACCGTCAGGCTTCTGCATTGTTGAGGGTCGTAGTGAATGTAGTAGTGTCCATCTTTTGAGATATGTGAGGTGATTGTAGTGGACGGTTGATTGGCGAGCTGAACCCGGAAGCGGTCGGAAAACATTTTACCTTTCCGGCCTTGGGCAACATTTTTGTGATTTGGCAGAAGACTATCAGGGAAGTCTGCCAGTTTCGGGGTCCTGCCTGTTGTTTGTGCAAAAACCGATGCAAAGAAATAGCGCCGCAGATCAGAGGGCATATGACCACGGGATTCATGCCCTGTCAGAGTTGTAAGCCGCTCATCATACATATCGACCAGAACCCGGTGATTGGTTTTTGGACCCTTCGTGCTGGCATTTGAATTTCTGACTTTCAGAGATGATCTGTCCATTTTGTTCAGATGGATTGCTAGCACTTCATTGATCTGGCCAATCTGCTCAGCATCGGCCTCTAATCCACCCGGATTGTCCGGCGAAAGTTTTGTAATCTCTTTCCCCCATCTTTTTGCTGTATCCTCACCCTTAGACAGACCGCTGCGAATTTTTGGCATATTGCCGATAGTTTCCGCGACGGTTGGTGGCTTGTGAGGCTGCAATTGTTTTGGCTTGCCGTTCAGGTCACTGCGTATCCCAACAATAAACATCCGGTGCCGGGCCTGTGGCACTCCATAATTTTCTGCTTTAACTAGGAATTTACGTGGATCGGAACCAATGGTTATTTCGCTAGGTTCCGACAAAGAATAAAGGCGGTATTTAAGCCCGCTATCCTCTTTGCTAAATGCTGCGCGTGGATTTGACAGGTCTGAAATGATCCTGTGAATGACCAGCTCATCGCCAATTCTGGATGAAAGCAGCCCTTTGACGTTCTCCATCACAAAAACCGGGGGACTGTGGTCTGCAATTATTCGCAAATATTCCCTGTACAGAAAGTGGCGTTCGTCCTTTTCAAAATCTTTATTGCCCATCATGCGCGAGCGGCCCGCTAGGGAATAAGCCTGGCACGGTGGTCCACCAATCAACACCCATTTCTTTGATGCGCCAAGTCGACCCGTCACGATTTTCTTTACTGTTTCGTGGTTCTCAGGCCCCAGAGAGATTTTCAGCGCTGTCTCACTGGCCGCTTTGTACTGCTCGGGGTAATCGTCAAAGAGTTGATCGAGCGTAGTTCTGCCTGCCAGATAATCGTAATATTCCTGCGGAAAAGTATTTCCCGGGAAGGATCGTAAAAAGTGACGAAGTAATAGAGTTTTATGGGAGAATTCATCCCTTTCAATAGAGGCAACACTGTGAAAAACAGTATTGTTGCGGCTATCCTGAAACGACAGGAAACCTTCGCCCAGCCCGCCGGGTCCGGCAAATAAATCCACTATTGGATATGGGTGTTTATTAAGTGTCATATAACCGCTTCTCATAAACATCTGAAATTTCATGCCCGTTCCAGACATAACATAAATGGCTTTCCTGCCGGCAGTTGGATAAGAGTGGGGGGCGGAATATTGCGACGCATTGGCCGAGCTGGTGGCGGACGCTGTTGTAGACAATACCGTTGGAATTGTCGCTTCGCAGTGTACGGGCGAAATCCTGAGATGCGCCGTAGGCGTCTGGGTTGTAGAGTTCTGGTCGTTTGTCCTGTTGGCCGCGAATGTCGTGCAATTCGCCTTCAAGGTCAGAAACTAAAACGCGCATGTCCAATTCCATTGCCGCTTCACTGGTAGCTTTTAGAAAGGCTGTGCGGTGGAATCTGGTTTCAGCAATGGCCGTATCAAGATCAATACCGGCGTAATAAACACCCCAAGTACCATCAGAAAAACGACTGCCATCGGGATTAAGATGGGTGAAGGCTGCCATGATGTAGCTTGTGCCCGCACCTGAGATGCGCTCTTGTGGTGGAACCAGTTGCAACTCACCAACCTCATCACGCAGCCGGTCATTGGTCATCGCTTCAATCTCAAACACCGCCTCCAGATCATCCGGGTCAGCGACATCTTCAAACAGTTGGATGGGGGGGAAGCGACTTGGGATAATGCGCCAGCAGGGTTTCCACTCGACATGAGTTTGTGAAACACTCAAGCCCAACTGCCCCTTTGTGCATCGAGATATTGGCGCACTACATAAAGGTCGGCCACATTGCCCGACAGCATGCGCTCAAGCGCGGAGCGCCCGGTAAAGAGTTTAGCACTGTTAACCTTTTTTACCCAGGCATCAGCGGCTTCATTGGGGAACAGAACCTGCAACGCTTTGTATATTCCGAAAATATAGGAAATCCGCTCCAGCGTATCGCGCGGTAAAGCAACTTCAGTGTTTTTTTTCCACTTGTAGAACGTAGAGCGGGCACTTACCCCAAGCAGTTTCATTTGTTCGTCGGGGCTAAGCTGCCATTTATCAGCAATATTGAAAAAGGTTCGCAATGCCGGGCCTGATAACTGGCGGCGATCAAGGGGTGCTTCTTGTGCTAGGGCAACCATTACATTCCTCCATAAATAGAAACAACGTCAAGTATAGTCTATATATGGAATTCTGTCAAGAAAAATGGGCGTGCTGTATTCTGGTAGGAGCGCGGCTGAAGGCGCCGACAAAGTAAATCTGATGCACCCGACTGTGACAGTGCGATAATTGATCAATCCTCACACAGGCTATCGAATTTACGAATGAATGCTTCCTGCAGATTTGGGCATTTTGTTAGTTCTTTGCCGTAACTATCGATATATTGTTCGAATGCCTTCTGCAGATTATTTCGATACAGGATTTTTTCGCTATTTTTATCGACCCATTTGATAGTCTTATTGTCATCAGACTCAGCGTGAATTATCCATTTTCCCTTAGTACGTGCATCATGTAACAGCGCGCATCTCACATCACTATAAAACTTTTCGCAACATCTTTCAATTTTGTTTTAGATAGTTCTGTATCAAATAGGGCATTATTTATAACAAAATTTTTGAATAGCCCGGCACTACTATGTGGGTTGTCATTGACAATTTTGTTCACACAGTCGTTCTCAGTACACGTTTTAATGTCTGGTTCTACAAAAATCACACCATCCCGTGTTGAAGCCAAAAACTCAATCAAACTGCATTGTAAGGCAACGATGGAAAAACCTTCCCCCTTGTTTCCCCCATGCTCTTGCAACAGCCTGATAGGTTCAAAATACCTCGTCTCAACTCGTTTCCTGAAAAACAGGTTGAAAGCAGCTTCCCAGTTGTCAGGCGTGCCGGGGTCAAGGATGGCCTTCATAGCCTTCCAGTCGGCAACCGTATGCTGGTCAGCGATCTTCATATCCCAAGTCTCTTTTGAAAAAACTTCTTTGTACGCTGTTTTCAATAGGTTCAGCGCTTTGTCATTGCGCTGACTGTCCAGATCACGATCAGCTTCAATTGCGACCAGCTTGATCAAATATTTGCTTGGCAATTCCGCCTGAATGGCCCCCCATAAAATCAATTGTTTGTACCACCCATAGGGTTTCAGTTGTTCACTGATTGCACCAGATTTGGCAAAATAGGTGGTGACTTCTATATCCTCGTCCTTATCCGCTTTCACGACAATGAAATCGTCCTTTCGCCCATAGCCGAGGCCTTCAGCTTTGTCCAAATGGGGAAGCTCTAATTTATCGATTAGAAAAAGTGCGCCATACAGTTTTTCATGGCAATTTTTGCTTGCAACAATTGTTGCTTTACCCGAACAATCTTTGCTGCGTTTGCTGAATTGCAGTTCGTGTCCGCAAACGAAAACTAGTCCGGCAAACTTAGCGGACGGGCAACGTGCCTGTAAACGCTCAGCGAGCATGTTAGAGCCATAGGTGAAGTATTGAAATTTGGTCATTCTTGCAATTTACCACAGAATTTGGATAAGAAGTAGATATGCTCAAATTAATGCCAGTTGGACTTGTAGCCATCATCAAAAGTAAGTGTTGTTTCCTTCTGCGCCCCGGTGCCTTCCATGTTATTCTGTCAAAGTGCGATCCTGCTTGTTCGCCCATATATCTTTGTTCATGTTTTTATAAAACAAATTGGGTTAAATACTTGTCTTAGAATGCGCCCCTAGAAACACCTCAACACATTAGATTTTGACCAAGGACACTGTATTTGCATCATATGTTAGATTGGTAATTGACCCGTCTTTGATGTTTTCTACGGCTTCGTCAATTATATAAAGTGGTACAAGAAACCATTCGCGCGGGGTGATGGGGGTGCCAAAGCGATCTTTGATCTCAATATCAAGGCGGGCTGTTGCAAAAACGCGGTGTAATAATTTTTCCAATTTCGTGCGATTGATGTTGAAAAGTTCGTAGGTCGCGACGACCTCCACATCTGACATTAGGAATGTGGGGTCGAGTTTTGCGCCGGCGATGCGCTGTTTGACATCGCCAGATGTCACACCGATTTTGTGCAATATTTCTCGGTTTTTTGCCACGGTCGGATGATCTGATTTGCTTCGTAAAACATAGATGGTGCCGCTTGCTAAATCTTCATCTTCAGCTTGACCAGAAAACAATGGCCCCGCTGTTGGCTCGGTGATCCTGCGGCTAGATTCATCTTTATAAATAGCGCGCTGCAGTGAGCGTAGCAATATTTTGCTTTGGGTTCCGTTGGAGTAAATAACCCGTAGGCGCGCGTCTCTGTCGCCGTTCGGAGCTTTGATAGCTGCCCCAACTTCACCAATATAAATGGTTTGCCCGCTTAGAATAAAAAACTCGCCTTTCTTTATATAGGTCTTTAGGAATCCGGCGTCCTTTCTTATCAGGCGTGAAATACGAGCTCCGGTTTTTAGCTCGTTTTGAACTTGATTGAACAAGGGTTTGTATGTGTCAAAATCTTCGCATTTCTCTCGATTGGCGATTTCTTCAGCCGCCTGAATTTCTGCGGTTGAACGAACATGCTTCAATTGAGTTATATCGGGCGAACTCACTTCAATGCCCAATTCAGCTAAAAGTGCATCGTCGTCCATTTCTTCAACCTCAGGGGGAAGGGGGAGGGCTTTTTCACCAAGTAGATTTTGATGGTCCAAGGGTTCAAGTAATTCCCGGCATTCGTCCAGTTCGCGCAATCGATCAAGGCGCACCGCATAAAGCCGTTCAAAAATGTCCCCATTCTCGTGGTGCTGGGGCGCACGTTCGTGAGCCTCAAAAAACCGTTGCACGTCCTCAAACCCTGCAATAATGCGTTCTTGGCGTGGGGTCAGGGTTGCAGATTTTTTTGCTTTTACCTCAATGCCCAACTCGGCTAGAAGCGCGTCATCCTCCTGGGTGAATTCCTTAGCCATTTGATGCCTCTTGTTTCATACGGATGAGGTAGGCAACTCCTTCTGCCATCTTTCTTTCCCATTCATCGCTAGATGTGAGCGAAGGCAAGCGGCCGCGTTCGGCCTTAAATGTGGCTGCTCGCCGCGCCAGCATGCGTGCTTCTTCTGGGGAGAGTTTGATTTTTTTAGCGGTGATAATCGCTGCAACCTGCTGAAGGCTTTCCGCATTCATCGATTTGGCAAGGATGGCATAGGCCGCGCTAAACGGGTTGATTGCGTCGATCAAATCGATATTTAACTCGCGTACGTCCATGGCGAATTTGCGCACGCCTTCAATAAGGGCGGTGTTGCCGGTGACTTCATCATCCCCGTTGGATAGGGCGGATTGTTTTTCCTTCTGGGTGAAGTTCAGCGCCGCGATTGCGTGTTGGCGGACAGCTTCTCGGTCTTGATCATCAAGGTCTGGATACTTGTCTTTGACGATCTTTCCCATGCGCATTTGAGTCAATTCCTGGGGCATTATTTCGGAATTAAACATGCCCTGCTCGATGGTGGTTTTGTCCTGCACAAAGGCGGTGATTACCTCGTTCAAATCCTCTTGGCATATGCGTGTTGCCTCGGCGCTTTTTGGCTCAACCAGACCCTTGATTTCAATCTGGTATTGGCCACTTTTTTCATCAAAGCCAATATTGGTTTTGTCCGGATCATATCCACCCTCACCATAATCAAACCCTTCGATGGGGCCGCTTTGGGGCGTTTTGGCGGTGAAATTATAGCGCGGGGCCAAAACCTGTTCCATAAGAAGGCTTGCGGCAATGGCTTTGAGTGTGTCGTTAATCGCTTCTGCAACGGCGCTTTCTGTGGCGTCGGGTTCAGCAATCAAATTGGTAAACCGGGCGCTGGTTTTGCCCTTAGCGTCGCGGGTGGCGCGGCCAATAATCTGGATGATTTCGGTGAGGGAGGAGCGATAACCAATGGTCAAAGCATGCTCGCACCATATCCAGTCAAACCCTTCCTTGGCCATGCCAAGGGCAATGATGATGTCCACATAATCCCGATCGTTATTCATTTTCGGGTCACGTAAACTCGCTTGAATTTTGGTCTGGTGATCGGGGTCAACCAGATCAGCAATTTTTAAGATTTGGCCATCGGGGGTTTTAACCAGATGAAACCCGGTGATGGGGTCTTCCCCTTGCCATTGACCCAACGCATCCAAAATTTCACTGACTTCGTTGATTTTGTCCTTGGTGCTTTCGCGTGAATTGACATTGGGGATATGCAGGATGGTTTTTTCGTGTGGGTTGAGCACGTTCAGCACATCATCCAGATAGCTGCCGGAATAAAAATAGTAGCCAATATTGAGAGTTTTGAGATGCTCATATCCGTTGAGTTGCTCATAATAGGTGTAGGTGACAGTGGCGAATTTTGCTTCGTCCTCGGGGGATAAAACCGGCACTGCGTCCCCACGGAAATAGCTGCCGGTCATGGCCACAATGTGGGTTTTGTCGCGGCCCATAAATTCCACCAAATGGGCGCCCAGCCGGTTGTCCGGGTTGGCGGAAACGTGGTGAAACTCGTCGATGGCGATCAAACGATCGTCGAACGCTTCAACGCCATATTTCTCTACGGCGAAGCGGAAGGTGGCGTGGGTGCATACTAAAATCTTGTCGTCACTGTGCAAAAATGCGGCCACCGATTTTACCTTGCCGCCATCTTCGCCCGGTGCGTTGCACAGGTTCCATTTTGGGGCCACTTTCCAGTCGCTCCAAAAACCAAAATCTGAGAGGGGGGTATCGCCAAAACTGGCCCCGATGGATTTTTCCGGCACCACAATCAGCGCTTGTTTTAGCTTTTGGTTTTCCAACTTATCCAGCGCGATAAACATCAGGGCGCGGGATTTGCCGGAGGCGGGGGGGGATTTGATCAGCAAATATTGTTCACCGCGTTTTTCATAGGCGCGCTCCTGCATGGCGCGCATGCCCATCTCGTTGGAGGAGGTTGAGGCGCCGGTGCGTGCATAGGTGACTGAGACGGAGGGGATGGGGTTTTTGTCACTCATTGGTTTTACTCACTTATTTTGGCAGGCAGGAATTTTATAAGTCTAATGGGGTTTAGCAAAATCTGGGGAGGTGGTCATTTTTGTATATAACTCAAACAGTTTTTCCAGCCGTTCGGTATCGTTTTTGAAACGGCGACCGATATATATGCGCTCCAGCACTTCGTCGTTATGGGCGTGGGCGGCGCGCAGGTTTTGAGGCATGCCGGGGTGTTTGTCGTCGGCGGGTTTATACAGGTCGGCGATGGTCGCCGGGAAATGGGCTTCGCGGGCCAGCAGGATGTTTTCGGCACAGTCGGTCAGGTCAGCTTTGTTTTTCTCGGTCAAGGTTGGGACGGGAAAGGTGTTCCAGCCCACAGTATTTGTATAGGAAAAACGCATTTCCAGTCTGGCGCAAACCGTTCCTATCCATACGATGTGAACGCGCGAGGCAACGATTGCCATTGTCCATAAGGGGCCATCAACCAAACTAAAAGCGGTGTTAGCAATAATGGAACCGCCGCTTAGCAGGTCTGCGGGAAGGTAAGGCCTGTTTTCAGAGCTACGGATTGGAATTGCTATCACATGTGATTTTGCAATTGGCTTTCGCTCGTCGAAACGGTGCGGCCAGTTTGAAGCGGCTCGAGTCGCTAATTTCGAACTCTTCAAACGAAAGTTACATACATTTTCGATCCTGTCCTTGATTACTGGATTTTTCATAGCTTCTCCAATTTGGCTATCCTCAATCCAGATACAGTATCTGCTTAGACCACTAATCACCTCGTCCGAACCATAGAATTTTCGGATAAATTTCGCTGACATTTGGCTGTTCAATTTGAGTGAAGCAAGCTCCTTGCGCTTCATCAAAAGGAAACCACCGTCAGTTGGAGAATTCCCTCTTGTCATCTCTGGAATATTAGAAAGTGGGGTGCTCCGCGTATTTATTACAATGTTAGCGCCGGAAACTAAGTAGGCATTTATATTGCCTACTTCCTTAACGCTAACGCCTCCATTTTCAGAGATTGAGAACAGCTTTCGAGCACTATCTGAGTTATTGAAAATACCCACGATTACTACAGTGACGCCAGCATTTTTACTCGCCAAGTTCGCCCATTTGAAACTAGTATGGGCAAAGGCGATTCCATGCCCCGTACCAAAGATCAACGGCCAGAGAATCGACACTTGTTGGCCCTGATTGATCGAATTGGTGGACACAAAGGCCGACGCCGCATTGGTAAAAGTGCCATAATCCGCCGCCTTCATGAACCAGCCCGCCACATAATCCAGCGACTTCCAGTTTTTTGCGCGCCCGTCAAAAATGCGTTTTAAGTCTTCTTTTTGCTCTGGGATTTGTTTTTTTGTGCCCAAATAGGGCGGATTTCCACAAATATAGGTTTCGCCCCCTTCATTTTCAAAATCTATGGGGGTTTGCTCGTCCGGGGCTTCAAACAGGTCCTCGGATCGTGGTTTCACCACTTTGCCTGTGGGGGGGCAGATGCTCAGCCAATCGAGCCTGAGGGCATTGCCCCGGGTAATCCAGTTTTTTTGATCCAACGGCAAAAAGCTTTCCCGCGCCACCTGTTGCCCGCGATAGGTCACATCACATTGAAATTCGGCGATAATCAGCGCCAGTCGCGCCACTTCGGCGGGGAAACTTTTGAGTTCAATACCGCGAAAATTGGTCAGTTTGATGCCGGATTTAATCTTTTCTTCCTTGCGGCGGCGATCAATTTCCGCTTCCAGCTTGCGCATTTCCTTATAGGCGATCACCAGAAAATTGCCCGACCCGCAGGCCGGGTCAAACACTCTGATGCGCGCCATCCGATTGCGTAAATTGCTCAACTTGCGTGGATTTTCGTCGGCCCGTTCCAATTGGGCATAAAGGTCGTCCAAAAACAGCGGGTTGAGCACCTTCAAAATGTTG
>JAJRRG010000024.1 GCA_024279675.1 Alphaproteobacteria bacterium | reverse complement strand
CTTGGCGGCGCGCGTATCCGAAAATTTCCCCGGAGTGGAACAAATCAAGCGTTCCCCCTCCGGCTCAATCACTGCCTATTATTTCACCAATGACATTGCCGGTGCCGTTGTCATCGACCCCGATACTGGCAAAGCCATTTCCGATTATGAAGCGTCCCCGGTCATGTGGTGGTTAACCAGCCTGCACCGTTCCCTGTTTTTAGGGGACGCTGGCCGTTTAACGGTTGCAGCTGCCGCCTCGGCGTTACTGTTTTTGGCCATTACGGGTTTGTTTTTGATCGCACGGCGCATGGGGGGCTGGCGCAAGTTTTTTGCCACCGCTCGTGGTTCACTGGCAAGCCGCTTGCATGTTGAAATCAGCCGCATAAGTGTTGCCGGGTTGATTTTAGCGTCGATAACTTCCCTGTTCATGGTGTTGATTACCTTTGAGGTTTTGCCAATGGTGGGCGCAGCGCCAGCATTTCCCGCACAAGTGAGTGGCGCTTTTGGCACTAACCCTGCCGAAATGATCGCATTGCAAGACATTCCGGTCGCGCAATTGCGAGATTTAAGTTTTCCCTATGCTGACGCCCCGACCGATGTTTTTTCCATCAGCACGAATCTGGGCGAAGGTTTTATAGATCAAGGCACCGGGCAATTGCTGGAATGGCAACCGTTGAGCGTGTGGCAACAGGTGTTTGAATTCATCTATATGCTGCACACAGGACAGGGCGCTTGGGCAATTGGCCTGGCTATGGGCCTGCTTGTGCTCGGCGCACCAATATTGATCGTGACCGGCCTTATCATGTGGTGGGTTGCCCGACGTGAACGCCCTAAAATGCCCCGGGGAGTTGCCGCGAGCAAAGCGGATACCATAATTCTTGTGGGGTCTGAAGGGGGGAGTACTTGGGGATTTGCCGCCACCTTGCAATTGGCACTCATGGAACAGGGCCATTTGGTGCATGCCGCACCCATGTCGCGTTTTAACCCGGCAAAATACGCCAAGGCCCAGCAAATTATAGCGTTGGCGGCCACCTATGGCGATGGTGCCGCGCCAACATCGGCCAAAGGATTTTTGGAAAAGTTGAACAAGCTGGAATCAGCGCCGAGCGCAAAGCTTGCTGTGCTTGGATTTGGTGATCGACAATTCCCTGATTACTGCGCCTTTGCCAATGAAGTATCAAATCAAACCCAGGCAAAAGGTTGGAACCAGTTGATGCCCCTGGATACGGTAAATCAACAATCCCCTCAGGATTTCGCCCGCTGGGGACTTGCTCTAGGGGAAGCGCTGGGCATAAATTTAGAGCTGGTACACGAGCCAGTGCGGCCCCAAACCCATCAACTCACCCTCATTTCCAGCCGCGAATATGGCTATGAGGTACAGGCCCCTACAGCAATCTTGCGCTTTGCCATACCCCATACAAGCCTGTTTGGTCGCCTGTTTGGACGCGGTTGGAAAAAATTTGATGCAGGGGACTTGCTTGGTGTTATGCCCGAGGGAGCTGACATTGCGCGGCAGTATTCCCTAGCCAGCAGCACTAAAGATGGTTTTATAGAGATTTGCGTCAAGAAACACACCCACGGATTATGTTCGGGGCAATTGCTAAATCTGGATATTGGCGACACGATTACCGCCTTTAAGCGCCCCAATCCTGATTTCCGTCCAGCAAAAAATAAAAAACCGGTTATTCTAATCGGTGCTGGCACGGGCATTGGCCCATTGGCCGGTTTTGCCCGCGCCAATACAGTTAAGCGTCCCATGCATTTGTATTTTGGTATTCGTCACCAATCCTCTGATTTATTCTATGGCGAAGAATTGCCCGAATGGCAGGATAAAGGTCATTTGCACAGCGTAAATATTGCTTGTTCGCGCACGCAGGACCGTGCTTATGTGCAAGATATTCTGCGCAGGGACGCCGCGATAATTGTTGCGCTAATCGAAGATGGTGCGCAGATTCTGGTTTGTGGAGGGCGGGAAATGTCCGCAGGCGTGACCCAGGCACTGCAGGACATACTGGTGCCATGCGGTATGTCCCCGGCTCAATTGAAAACGCAGGGAAGATATGTTGAAGATGTCTACTGATCCATCTCAAATCAAACTCACGGGCCCGGTGATGGGAACCCATTGGAACGCAGAGCTGGTTATGCCCGATACGGCTGATCGCCCGGCAGTGGAAGCCGCGCTGGCTAAAGCTGTAGAGCAAGTGGATACCCAGATGTCCACCTGGAAACCTGACAGCGACCTTATGCGTATAAATTCTGCCCCCGTTGGGGAGTGGATAAACATCCCGTTTGAATTGGCGCAAGTTCTTCGACGCGGCTTGGAAATTGGACAAACTTCCCATGGGGCCTTTGATATCGGGTTAGGCGATTTGGTGTCCGCCTGGGGTTTTGGTGCCCATGAACCCGACGAAGCGTTAATTCGCGCCAATATAGGCCACGAGCGAAACCCTAGCCATGAAATTTTAGAACTTGACATGCAGGGTTTGCGCACCCGCAAACTAGCCACCATAACGTTAGATCTATCGGGAATTGCCAAGGGATATGGCGTGGACAGGATGCTGCAAGTTTGCGATGATTTTAGCATCCCATCGGCCTTAGTCGCCCTGGATGGCGAACTGCGAAGCAAGGGCACGCAAGCGGATAACTCCCCTTGGCACGTTGTGATCGAAAAACCAAATTACGGCGCACGCCTTCCCCTGTCGATGCTTGAACTAAATGATGCTGCTGTTGCTAGTTCGGGTGATTATCGTCATTGGGTTGAGGTCAATCAAACCCGCTTTTCCCACACGATGGATCGGCGCATAGGTGGACCAGTTCAACCGGGAATTGCCGCCGTGAGTGTGCTTACAACCGACTGCATGACTGCCGATGCCATGGCAACCGCCATTTTGGTAATGGGTGTAAAGCAGGGAAGTGCATTTGCCCAAGAACAACAGCTGGATTGCATTATATTTGAACGGGTCGACGAGGGGATTGAGCAACATAGTGTAGGATCGTTGTTCCAAGCTTAAAGCAAAACTGCTTAAGGAATGAAGCATTAATCGGAGTTTTTTTGGCTTGTGCCAAACATTTTGAGGCACTAAAAATTGTGCCCTTTCATAATGTTAGAACAAATTTGAGCAATCAAGTCTCATTCTTTCAAGTTAGCAAGTCTTTGATAACCTTCGACAAAATCTTGAAAATTAGACCCCAAGTGCGGTTTTTGCTGTGAGAGATTAATGGCTACTTCGTAACAAAAAGAAACTTAGGCGACAAAGCCTGTGATTGTCTGCTTTCCGCCCAAATAAGCTATTTATAAACTCAAAAAGACCGGAGTAACTCCGATCAAGCTCCACTTACAAACTTACGTCCAACTGGCAGTTCTGGAGGTAGTTTAGCACCCTCTTCTGGGTCTACAAAAAATCGCACGACAGGAACTTCAAGAACCCAAGCAAATGTTTCAAGACGAAGAATTGTAACATTCTCAGTACTTAGAAGCCAGCATTACAGCCAGAACCAGACTTGTCACATCAACATCAGTCGGGTCAGGAGAT
>JAJRRG010000023.1 GCA_024279675.1 Alphaproteobacteria bacterium | reverse complement strand
AGGTTATGCATGGGCCGATGGCATTGGTTGAAACCGGCTTTCCTGTGTTGACCTTGAGTGCGCGTGATGCCGCCCTTCAAACATCGATTGCGGCTGCTGATCGGTTAGCCGGTGAGGGGGCGGTGTCCTTTATTACAGCAAATGGCGCGACTAAAAGTAGAGAAATTGGTTTTGTGGCAACAGGCCACCCCCTCACCGATGCCTTATGCCTGATCATTCCATTTTATAATTTTGTCGAAACCCATGCCCGTGCCTTGGGTCTGAATCCAGATCAACCCCCTCTTTTACGCAAGGTAACCCAAACGCGATGAGTGCAGATTTTGCAATATTAGCTAAACGGATTTTTGACGGAAAGTCTTGGCATGCCGATGCAGTTTTGCAGATTGAGCATGGGTGCATAAAGCGCATCGTTCCAAGAGAAAAATATTCTGCGAGCGGGCATGAAGAAGTGTTAGACGCCGGTTTTATCGCCCCCGGATTCGTTGATTTGCAAGTTAATGGTGGTGGCGGTGTATTGCTCAATAATACACCAACACTGGCTGGCATCAGAACAATTTGCGCCACCCACGCTCAGTTTGGCACAACCTCTCTTTTGCCAACGCTGATTACGGACAAAGCTGAGGTACGCGATTTAACGATTGGGGCGGCCATACAGGCGATAAATGAAAATGTACCGGGGTTTGCCGGGCTTCATCTGGAAGGGCCACATCTGAGCTTAGCGCGAAAAGGGGCCCACGACCCCGATCTCATTCGCCCCATGATGGATGAGGATGTGGCTGCTTTAGTTAGCGCGCGTAAAAGCATTCCGGTTTTAATGACGACGGTTGCAGCAGAATCAGTAACTCCATAACATGTGCGTGCGCTGACAAGTGCTGGCGTGCATGTTTCATTGGGACACAGTGATGCAAATATTGCACAAATCAAGCCGTTGCTTGACGCGGGTGCCACGCTCTTTACGCATCTGTTTAATGCCATGAGCCAACTCGCTGGACGGGAGCCGGGCATGGTGGGCGCGGCGTTTCGTTGGGGGCATGTGGGGCTCATTGCGGATGGTCATCATGTGAGCGTTGACTCAATCAAAATTGCATTGGCAGCCAAAAAAGACCGTGTGGGCAATCTGTTTTTGATTTCAGATGCTATGTCATGCACCGGAACTGATGTGCGTGAATTTGTATTAAACGGTCGCAGGATTCTGCGGGCAGGGGGCAGGCTTACCCTTGAGGATGGCACCCTTGCGGGGGCGGATCTTGACTTAGCCAGCGCTGTTAGTTTTATGCACAATGAAATTGGTTTGGAATTGGGTGAGGCCTTGTCCATGGCAACCTCTTATCCAGCGGGGGCAGTTGGTTTGGGTCAGGTGGGATCATTGCAGCCCGGCGCACCTGCGGATTTTATCTGGTTAAGCGATGAAATTGAAACTGAAGCCACATGGATTTCTGGCGAGAAAATATTCTCAAAATCCTAAAGCCTTTTTCCCCAAAAGTGGCTCCTCTTGGCCCGGTGTTAGGGCTCAATTATAAATGGCAGTTGGATTGATGAGATAGCGGCTGACAATGGGTAAAATGGCACCGCCGGTGGCCGGGGCGCTTGGCCCAATACTGCCCTCTAAAACCTGGGGCGATTGAATGCCGGTCGTGTCCATCTTCGACAGGCAATCCTTGGTGGCGGTGACGATCCTGCGACGAACATCCTTGGGGCAACCGCCGTCGATCAATACAGCACTAAAATCAACTACGGAACAAGTTGATACAATTGCGGTGGCAAGAGCTTGTGCAATTTGTGCAATCCACAATTCTAGGGGCTCCCCAAGGTTTCCCCAGTTCTCCGGGCTCTCCCAAAGGAATTTGGCATCGATGCCGCGCTTAACCAGCATGTTCGCCAGCACAAAAATGGACGCAATGTCCATCAGTGGGATGTTTTTGTTGTCCTTTTTGTCGACAGGCATGGCGCCAAATGAACCTGCATTTCCCGTCGGGCCGGAGACAACATGATTGTTGAGCACGATCCCCCCCCCAATAAAAAACCCGATATAAAGATAGACGAAACTATCAAATTCGCGCCCGTTTCCAAGTACGAGCTCTGCGCCACATGCGGCACTTGCATCATTTTCTAGATAGGATGGGAGACCCGTTGCTTTGCTAATTGCGTCCTTTAGGTCAAATCCCTTCCAAGCTGACATGCGCCGCTCAGATGCGCCGATATGCTTGCCCCAGTGCCAAAGCTCAAATGGGATCGCTATGCCAACACCCGCGATCGTATGGCGTAGGTTTTCCGGAAGGCTCTGGGTCAGCTTTTCCACACCGGCGGTTACAAAATTGATGATTTCAATGGTGTCAGGGAAAGAATAGGCAACATGCAGGCGCTGTGTTATTTTGCCAATAAAATCCATGAGTACTAAATCCGCACTTCGCCTCCCAACCTTGAGGCCGATGGAATATACCCCGTCGGGGTTAAGGCGCATCGGCACAGAGGGTTGCCCCACTTTCCCACGAACCGGCGCGTCCCGCAAAAGAAGTTTTTCCTTTTCAAGAGCACGCATAATGACTGTTGCCGTTTGAGCTGAAAGGCCACTCATTCGAGCGATTTGAGCCTTGGACAGGGAGCCGTTACGCCGCACCAAAGATAAGACGAGGCGCTCGTTGTGATCGCGTACCCGCGCCTGATTTGAACCGCCGCGTAGGCCGGAATGCAAAAGTGCGGTGTTCTGTAAGTTCCAGTCTGACACAATTTTTCCTCAGTTGATTTAGGGACGCAGTTTAGCGTGTAGTGTCAAGCAATTTAATTGATAAATCAATCTGATTTATTTATTGACATTGAATGAAATATGGTGTGGCTTGATAACTGATTGTTGGGCGACGAGCGACCCGGCACTTTTAGACTTGAGCATTTCCTGCTCAAGCACGCATTTTTTGTCCTTGGGAGGATCAAATGAAATTATCCAATAAAATTCTAGGCGCCGCCGCTATTTCTGTGGTTGCCGCTTTTTCTGCTTCACCCGCCTTATCCGCTTCACACGGCCCCGTGGGTGCTTGCTTGATTACCAAAACTGACACCAACCCATTTTTCGTAAAAATGAAAGAGGGTGCTTTGGCTAAAGCTGAAGAGCTTGGTATTGAACTTTCAACTTTCGCCGGAAAAACTGATGGGGATCATGAGAGCCAAGTCGCGGCTATTGAAACGTGTATTGCCTCGGGCGCAAAAGGAATTTTGATCGCTGCATCCGATACAAAAGCCATTGTTGAGCCATTGGCCATTGCCCAAGAAGCTGGCCTTTTGGTGATTGCGCTTGATACACCTCTTCAGCCCATTAATGCAGCTGATGCAACTTTCGCTACCGATAACTTCGAAGCGGGCCGCCTTATTGGCGCATGGGCCGCAGCAACCATGGGTGATGCCGCCGCAGATGCGAAAATCGCCATGCTTGATCTACATGAAAGCCAACCTTCTGTGGGCGTTCTTCGTGATCAGGGTTTCTTGACCGGATTTGGTATTGACGTTGTTGATGTGAATAAATGGGGCGACGAAACAGACGCCCGCATTGTTGGCAACGCAATTACATTGGGTAACAACGAAGGTGGCCGCACGGCTATGGAAGGCTTGTTGCTTTTAGAGCCAGGTATTAACGTTGTTTACACGATTAACGAGCCAGCCGCTGATGGTGCTTTTGAAACACTGAATGCATTTGGTGTGGACACATCCGGGGTGCTTATTGTGTCTGTTGACGGGGGTTGCCCCGGCGTGAAGAGTGTTGCTGAAGGTTCCATTGGTGCCACAGCACAACAATACCCATTGCTTATGGCATCATTGGGTGTTGAAGCGATTGCCGCATGGGCAGCCGACGGAACCAAGCCAGAAAACTCCCCTGGTCTTGATTTCTTCAACACAGGTGTAAATCTGGTCACAGATAGCCCCGTGGATGGCGTGCCTTCAATCTCTGTTGCCGAAGGCACAGATCGTTGCTGGGGCTAATCAGCTAACCTGATCCTCATACCCTTTTGAGGTGAGGGACTTTGTTTAGGGCGGTCT
>JAJRRG010000022.1 GCA_024279675.1 Alphaproteobacteria bacterium | reverse complement strand
CCTATAAGGCAAACGAACCATGGGCAAATCAAATCAGCCTAAAATTCCACATAAAAATTACAGGTGGCTAAAAGTGACAATATCCTCCCTTAACAGTTTTAATGCCAAGCAAGTTCTTGATGTAAACGGCAAAGAATATACCTATTTTTCCCTTCCGGAAGCGGAAAAAATGGATTGCCCGGAATTTCGCGGCTTCCCAATTCGCTAAAAGTTGTCTTAGAAAACCTGTTGCGAAACGAAGATGATAAAACTGTTACGCGGGCCGATATTTTGGCTTTTGTCACATGGCTTGAGGAAAAAACCTCAACCCATGAAATTGCCTATCGACCAGCGCGGGTTTTGATGCAGGATTTTACCGGTGTTCCTGCTGTGGTGGATTTGGCGGCGATGCGCGACGCAACTGCGGCACTTGGGGCTGACCCACAAAAAATCAATCCACTGGTGCCGGTTGATCTGGTGATTGATCATTCAGTGATGGTTGATAATTTTGGTGCTTCCGATGCTTTTGAAAAAAATGTGGCGTTGGAATATGAGCGGAACGGGGAGCGTTATGAGTTTTTACGCTGGGGCCAATCTGCATTTGATAACTTTTCTGTGGTGCCGCCGGGAACTGGCATTTGCCATCAGGTAAACCTAGAATATTTGGCGCAAACCGTATGGACTAAAGAAGTGGACGGGGAAACGATCGCCTATCCCGATACGTTGGTGGGCACAGATTCCCATACGACAATGGTTAATGGGTTGGCTGTTCTTGGCTGGGGTGTTGGGGGCATTGAAGCGGAGGCTGCCATGTTGGGGCAGCCTGTCACCATGCTAATACCTGAAGTAATTGGGTTTAAGCTTACAGGCGAAATTCCCCAGGGAATTACGGCGACGGATCTGGTGCTTACGATTGTGGAAATGCTGCGTGCCAAGGGCGTTGTGGGTAAATTTGTTGAGTTTTTCGGTTCGGGCCTTGATCATTTGACCCTTGAAGATGAGGCAACCATTGCCAATATGGCTCCCGAATATGGTGCCACTTGCGGATTTTTCCCGGTGGACGAAGACACACTCGAATATTTGGCCATAACAGGGCGTGATGAGGATCGAATTGCATTGGTTGAAGCCTATTCAAAGGCGCAAGGGATGTTCCGCGAAGCCGGTGGCCCAGATACTATTTATACGGATACGCTGGAGTTGGATTTAAGCGGTGTAGTTCCATCGATTTCAGGGCCAAAACGTCCGCAGGATCGGATATCTCTTGACGTAGCGGATGAAAAGTTTGCGCAAAGTCTGGCTGGTGAATTTGCCAAAAATGATACACCGATTTCCCATGTTGAAGGTTCGGATTATTCCATTACCCATGGGGATGTGGTGATTGCGGCGATTACATCGTGCACCAATACGTCAAATCCCTCAGTGATGATTGCTGCTGGGCTGTTGGCGCGCAAAGCGCTGGAGTTTGGTTTAAGTGTAAAGCCTTGGGTCAAAACTTCACTGGCACCGGGATCGCAAGTTGTGACGGATTACCTGAACAATGCAGGATTGCAGGATGATCTTGATGCACTCGGGTTTGATTTGGTGGGCTATGGCTGCACCACATGTATTGGTAATTCGGGGCCACTTGCGCCGCCGATTTCAGAGGCCATTAAAGAAAATGACCTAGTGGCCTGTGCCGTTCTTTCGGGAAACCGCAATTTTGAGGGGCGTATTAGCCCGGACATTAAAGCCAATTATCTGGCCTCGCCTCCCTTGGTCGTTGCCTATGCTTTGCTTGGAAAAATGAGTGAAAATATTACCACGGAACCTTTAGGTAATGATAAGCAGGGTAATCCGGTTTATCTCAAGGATCTTTGGCCAAGTAATGCTGAGATTTCCCAAGTTGTACGGGCTTCGATTACCCGCGAGATGTTCCTCAGCCGTTATGGGGATGTGTTCAAGGGTGATAAAAACTGGCAGGGCATTGAGGTCACAGGGGGTGAAACCTATTCATGGAATCCTGCCTCTACCTATGTTCAGTTGCCTCCCTATTTTGAGGGTTTGGAAATGACCCCTGCGCCGGTTAAGGACGTCAAGCAGGCGCGGGTTTTGGGCCTGTTTGCGGATTCAATTACTACGGATCATATTTCCCCAGCGGGTTCATTTAAAGTCGGTTCCCCCGCTGGCAAATATTTGGTTGAGGGGCAAGTGGCACCCAAAGACTTTAACTCCTATGGGGCGCGACGGGGCAATCATCAGGTGATGATGCGCGGCACATTTGCTAACATTCGCATTAAAAATCAAATGCTTGATGGTGTCGAGGGGGGCTTTACCAAGGGCCCAGATGGCAGCCAAATGCCCATTTATGATGCGGCGATGGCCTATCGGGATGCGGGCGCTGAGCTGGTTGTGTTCGGCGGTAAGGAATATGGAACTGGCTCGTCTCGAGATTGGGCGGCTAAGGGAACTTTATTGCTTGGTGTGCGTGCGGTCATGGTTGAAAGTTTTGAGAGGATCCATCGTTCGAACCTTATCGGGATGGGAGTTCTACCTTTGCAGTTTAAAGATGGTGAAGGTTGGAAAGCCCTAGGCATGAGCGGGGACGAAGTGGTCAGCATTGCAGATGTTTCTGAGATCAGTCCGCGCGGCGATGTTGAGGTACATATCCAGTTTGCGGATGGCACCGAAAAAACCATCACGGCCCTATGCCGCATTGATACGGAAAACGAGATGGAATATTTCCGTAATGGTGGTATTTTGCAATATGTATTGCGCAATCTGGTTGCTGAATAAACCCGCTTATTGGTTTGCGGTGGGGCCCTTCACGGGAGTCTCACCGCAAATTGAATGGTCAAGTTAACAAAAGCCCAGTAGATAAGAGCCATGAAATTTTTTAACAGTTTATTGGCCGGAATATTCTTGGCCTTCGTGATTGGCGGAGGTGGGGTTTTTGGTGAAGAAATTAAGGGACGCCCTGTTGCGGTGGTAGAATTATTTACCTCACAGGGGTGTTCCTCATGTCCCCCTGCGGATGCCTTTATTGAAGAATTAGGACATCGGAATGATGTTTTGACCTTGGCCTATCATGTGGATTATTGGGATTATATCGGATGGGCAGATACATTTGGCGATGTGGCTCACTCTGATTTTCAACGGGCCTATGCTCAAAGTTGGGGCAAACACAGAATTTATACCCCCCAGTTGGTGATCAATGGCGTAAAAGATGTGGTTGGTTCGCGGCGCCAAGAAATTGAATCTGAGATCACCGACGCGCATTTAAATGTTCCGGTTGATTTGACCTATGAAGATGGCGTTTTGACCGTTACCATTGAATCAATACCCTCTTTTTCTTCAGATTCTGCGGCAATGATTTATCTGGTTACCTTTCAGGATCGCTCTGAGGTGAATATTCAGAGGGGTGAAAACCGTGGGAAACAACTTTCCTATGTGCAGATTGTGATGTCGCGTCAGGTTATTGGTATTTGGGACCCTGCTGAGGGTGCGCATTTGAAATTGCCAGTGAACGAAGTTTTTGGTGAAAACAGCAACGGGGTTGCAATTCTTGTGCAACAACAGAACGAGGGCCTACCCGGGGCTATATTGGGGGCTGCTCTTTTTCAGATGTAAAGATCATGTCCAGATAAGAATATGGTTTGGAAAAAATTTGGTGATCACTTGCATGTTGATCACCTGTTTTACTTGAATGTGGTCGGCTCGCTCAGGCTTCATGGTTTGGGGGCAATAAATACCCGAAGGAGCCGACCTCTGGAGGCAATAGATATACTTCTAAGGATGCAATCTGGCGCAAGCGGGGCGAGATTGTGACCATTTTGGGAGTATTTTTTGATTTTCCTGCCATATTCCTGATCAGAAACAGAGCTCCATAGGTTGTAATCGTAGTGGTATAAGCAGCATAATTTCTTCGTTGGCGGTCTATTGTTTAGGGTAATCCTTCGTGCTTGGGTTGTCTTTTGCATTCGTACTTTTAAGCACTAACGCAAGCTTAGGCGATAGTTTTAGTGATTGTTTTGAGGTGCAGGGTGCAGTTGCTATTCTTGGCTGTACTGATTTGATCGAATCCGGTCAAATGTTTGGCAAACCCATTTCCGCTGAGAATTTGGCGCTGGTTTATAACAAGCGCGGCACACATCAAGCCAATGGCGGGGCTCACATAAGCGCAATTGCTGACTATACGCGGGCAATTGAAACTGATCCTAGTCTGGCAAATGCATACCTAAAGCGCGGGTTGGTGCACTATGCTTTGGCGCGCTATGGCGAATTTGTTGCTGATAACAGCGCCGCAATAGATGTGAAACCAGATTATGATCTGGCCTACTACAATCGAGCGCTCGCCCATTACAGGTTGGGGGAATATGAAAAGGCAATTGCGGATAATACATCATCCCTTGAGTTGGTCCCCAAGGATGCCCTTGCCTATTATAATCGTGCTCTTGCCTATGAAAAACTGGGACAAAACAAACATGCTATTGCCGATTTTAATGCGGCGTTGGCTATTGATCCAACTAAGCAAAACGCACGTGATGGGTTAAGCCGCTTGGGTGGTAATCTGGGTTAGATCGCGATAAAATTGACTCATGTCATGGCCTTAGAGCTTTTTTTGCAAATGGGTCATGCCGTGCCATTGATCAAACTTGAAACCCAATTCTGGAAATTCCCCAAGGGTTTCAAAACCAAATTTCTTGTGGATTGCAATTGAGCCCGCGGTGTTTGAACTGAACTTTCCCGTACCCATGGAAATGATGGCGATCATTTGGTTAAAGCCAAATTCCTTTGCCTCAGAAATCAGGTGCGCTAATAGTTGGCTTCCTAAGCCTTTGCCCACATGGTCGGGATGAAGATAAATGGCATCCTCACAGGTAAAGCGGTAGGCGGGGCGTGTACGATAGGTTGAGGCATAGGCATAACCTATGATTTTGTCCCCATCTTGGGCAACAATGAGGGGGGGCCCTGCCTGTTCAATGGCGGCAAATTTTTTCCGTATATACACCTCGTTCGGCGCTTCAAGATCAAAACTGATAATTGTATTGTTAACATAATGGGCATAAATTTTTGTGATTTGTGCAGCGTCATCGGGGGAATAGGGGCGCAGGATAATATCAGTATTTTGAATGCTCATTGCGAGTTCTTACTAAATAAATGTGGTTTGCCAAATAAAAAGGCCGCAACCCATACTATCAGGTTACGGCCTTGAAATTATTACTGATCATGCAAATTAGTTGCGGTTGCCAAATAGGCGAAGCAACATCAGGAATAGGTTGATGAAATCAAGATAAAGGGTCAGGGCGCCCATGATGGCTTTCTTTCCCATGATTTCTGAACCGTCAATTTCCTGATACATTTCCTTGATTTTTTGCGTGTCATAGGCGGTAAGGCCAACAAAGATCAACACGCCTAAAACCGAAATTCCAAACTCAAGGGCAGAGGATTGAAGGAACATATTGACGACCATGGCGATGATAATACCAATCAACCCCATCATAAGGAATGAACCCATGGCGGTCAGATCGCGCTTGGTGGTGTAACCATAAAGGCTCATGGTGCCAAACATGGCGGCGGTGATGAAGAACACTTGTGCGATGGATGCACCGGTATAGACCAAAAATATGGAGGACAGGGACAGGCCCATGACCGTTGCAAAGGCCCAAAATGTAAGCTGGGCAGTGGCAAAGCTCATTTTATTGATGCCGAAACTCAGCGCTAGGACAAAAGCAAAGGGGGACAGCATCACAACCCATTTCAGGGGCGATCCATATACCAGATTAAAAACTTCCGGGTTTGCTGGGCTGGCCCACTGGGCAAAGAAATAGGCAACCACGCCGGTGATAGCCAGGCCAATGCCCATATAATTATAGACCCGAAGCATATGACTGCGCAGGCCTTCATCGATAAAGGCGGTAGAGTCGCCGCGTGCGTTTAGGGTCTGACGTTCATAGTCTGCCATGGTGAAACCTCTCAAATGATATGCCCGCAGGCATAGTTTATTGTGCTCGAATTAGTCTTCGTGCCTTTTCATGACAATAATATGGCTATTATCGAGCTTAAATACAAGTGACCAGCCGCTCTTATGCGTGAATGAGGTTAAGGTTGGTTCGTATTGGGTATAAATAAATGCGTTTGGTCTCGGTGTTCCCTTAGCATTTTGTTTATTATGTTGCCTCAAATACACATAAATGGTCATGCAAACGTCAAATTGCCGCCCAATTTAGCGCTAGTGTCACTTTTAACTCAATTGTTCTAATATCTTTGGAGCTTGGTAACCATGCTCTGAGATAGTGGGGCAAATAAACGGATCTTGATAAAAAGGATGCTGCTGCAATGCACTTCAAAAAAACCTCAATTCTATTTCGTACCCTTGCTTTTGCTCTTGCTCTTTTAGGGAGTGGGTTTGGTCCGGGTATTCTCAGTGTTCAAGCCGCCGAAGTTGAAAACCTCGGCACGTTCAGATTTTGGACTGCTTGGAAAGGTGAGGATGCCAATGGGGTGATGTGTTATGTTTCAAGTCAACCCCAGACAGCGCTTCCTGGCAATGTAAATCGAGATCCTATTCATTTTTTAGTGATCATCCGTAAAGGGTTGGGCACCAACAATGAAGTGCAAACTCTGGTTGGTTACCCGCTTGAGGCCAATTCCACCCCCAAAGTTATTGTTGATGGAACGGGCTATGATATGGTTGTTGAAGGCTCGGCGGCATGGCTTGCAAGCACAAGTGACGAAAGTGGTTTTGTAACGGCGATGAAAGCGGGGACACAAATGGTTGTGAAGGGTCGCTCGCAACGCGGCACCAATACCACGGATACTTATTCATTGTCGGGGGTGACCGCTGCCATTGATAAAATGACTCAAGCCTGTAGCTAAGTTATAATATTAAAATAGTTCTATTTTATTGATGTCTCGCGTGGCGTTTACTTGTTGGAGTTAGCCTTTTGATTAAACGGTTTGTTGTCGCCATTGTCGTCCTTTGTACGCTTGGGGTGAGCGCAACGTTTGCTCAATCGGTGCAGGTTCTGGGGGATTTTCGCGATTGGTCGGCTTTTACCGCCAATGATGGCTCAGGCCCCATATGTTTTGCCATGTCAAAACCTAAAACCGTTGAGCCAAGCCCGGATGGGTACACACAGGCCTATGTTTATATGACACATAGGACATCGGAGGGTACACGATCGGAGTTTAACCTTATTGCCGGATTTGAGTTTGCCCCAGATAGCGCGGCGACGGCCAAAATTGGCGGCAATGTGTATGATCTTTATGTCAATGCGGACGCTGCTTGGTTAGCTGACCCAAGCGAAGGGCGCACATTTGCGGGTAACCTTCGCTCTGGGTCGCGTTTGGTTATTGAAGGCACCAGTGCGTTGGGCATTAGAATTACCCAAACATACTCCCTATCCGGGGCTACAGCGGCTTCGCGTTCAATTGATGCGGCTTGCTAGCCTCTTTGTTATATCTATTCATACATAGATTTTATGTGGTTGGATGAAGAGGGCTGTTATGATAAGGCGCGTGCAATAATTTTAATTGAGATGAGCGGGCACCATAATTATGGTTTCACTAGACTTGAGCGCAAACGACTTGAACGCAAAAGGCGATACGTCCTTAGATGCGCTAAATCAAATATCCGATAGGGTTGATTTGATTGGGTTAAGTCGCGAAGAAATCGAAGGGCATTTATCAAATTGTGGCTGAGCTCCAAAAGAGGTACGTATGCGTACCCGCCAGTTGTGGAACTGGATTTATGTCAACGGGATTACTGATTTCGATCGAATGACTAATGTATCCAAGAGCGCACGGGAAATGTTCACCACGTATTTTTCCCTCAAGCGCCCAGAAGTGATTTCAGAGCAGGTTTCAAGTGATGGGACACGTAAGTGGCTGTTTCGCTTTGTTGATCCTGAAAATCCTAAGCTGCCCCCGGTGGATGTGGAGACGGTTTATATTCCCGAACCATCACGCGGCACCTTGTGCGTGTCGTCTCAGGTTGGTTGCACGTTAACCTGCACTTTTTGTCATACCGGCACACAGCGTCTTGTGCGCAACTTGACTGCCGGCGAAGTTGTTGGGCAAATATTAATGGCCCGCGAATTGTTGGGGGACTTTCCAGGGGGAACGCGCCCAACTAACGGTCTGGTGCCCAGCGGGGAAATGCGCGCGATTACCAATATTGTCATGATGGGGATGGGGGAACCGCTCTATAATTATGACAATGTCAAAAAAGCATTGCTGATTGCCTCAGATGGGGATGGGCTTTCTGTCTCAAAACGCCGGATTACTTTATCGACTTCAGGTGTCGTGGACAAAATTGGGCCAACGGGTGACGAAATCGGGGTGATGCTAGCCATATCATTGCATGCGGTAAATGATGAGTTGCGTAATGAATTGGTGCCGATCAATAAAAAATGGCCGCTAAAAGATTTACTTGAGGCGTGCCGTAACTATCCGGGGGTATCGAATGCACGCCGTATTACCTTTGAATATGTGATGCTCAAGGGGATCAATGATTCTGATGCGGACGCGCGCGAATTGGTGCGTTTGTTGGTAAATATTCCGGCAAAAATCAATCTCATTCCGTTTAATCCGTGGCCGGGTACCCCTTATGAATGCTCGGATTGGGAGACGATTGAACGCTTTTCCGATATCGTAAACAAGGCAGGTTATGCCTCGCCGGTTCGCACCCCCCGGGGACGCGATATATTTGCCGCTTGTGGGCAGCTCAAATCTGAGAGCGAACGGTTGACCAAGAAACAACGTGATGAATTGCGTGGAAAATAGGCGCAATCTGAACTTAGTTGTAAAGGTTGGCATCAAAGCGCGCTTTTGCCTTCAACGGCTAAAATGGTAATGGCAAAGGCGGCAAAGACTGCTGCAAAGCTCCAATTGAGGGCTTTTTGTGCCTTTTGAGAGTTTACCAGCACATTGCCGATCCACCCGGCCATCAGGATAATGCTCAACAATATTGGTATTGATACAACCAGAAATTCCGCACCCAAAAATAGCAATTTTGCTGAGGCCTCAGGGTCTGTCTGGGAAACAAATTGGGGCAGGAATGTTACAAAAAACAGAACTATTTTTGGATTGGTAAGATTGATCGCAAGACCAGTGAAATAGGTTTGCACCAAAGTTGGAGATTTTCCGGTTTTGTCTTGCAGGGTCATGCTGCCCCCCGTTCGGATCGCTTGGATGGCGAGCCATAATAGATAGAGTGCACCAATAATTTTAAGTGCGAAAAATGCGGTTGGTGCAAGTAACAATAAAACCGACACGCCAAAAGCGGCTAGAAGCGTGTGGGCAAACAGGCCCGTTAGAGCACCCCAAATTGCAACAATTCCGTGGGTGCGCCCGTAATTAACGGTGCGTGAGATAAAGTAGGCCATATCCGGGCCGGGGGTAATGGCGAGCACTAATGTTGCAAGGCCAAAGGTGAGAATGACCGATAGGTCTGGTATGAAAGAGGGCATCTGGGGTTGGGTCACTGTAATTGATAAAACTGGAGATTGAGCGGCTTAACAGACCGGTTTTACTTGCATAATGTCAAGTGCAAGTTTACCCAACATTCAAGAGATATTCAGCTAAGGTAATTTTTCATATGAGTAACGACATTAATAAAGTGGTTTTAGCCTATTCCGGGGGTCTGGATACCTCCATAATTTTGAAATGGCTGCAGGTTGAATATAATTGTGAAGTGGTGACGTTCACCGCGGACCTTGGTCAAGGCGAGGAACTGGAGCCGGCCCGCGCCAAAGCTGAAATGATGGGTATCAAAGAAATCTATATTGAAGATTTGCGCGAGGAATTTGTGCGCGATTTTGTATTCCCCATGTTTCGCGCCAATGCCCTATATGAGGGAGTTTACCTGCTTGGTACGTCCATTGCGCGGCCCTTGATTTCAAAACGGCTGGTCGAAATTGCGGCGTTGACAGGGGCTGATGCGGTATCCCACGGGGCGACTGGCAAGGGCAATGATCAGGTGCGATTTGAACTGGCTTGTTATGCATTAAACCCAGCTATCAAAGTGATTGCGCCCTGGCGGGAATGGGATTTGCAAAGCCGTACTAGTTTGCTTGAGTTTGCCGAGAAAAATCAAATACCTGTCCCTAAAGACAAGCGGGGGGAAGCGCCGTTTTCCGTTGATGCGAACCTGTTACACACCTCTTCTGAAGGCAAAGTATTGGAGGACCCGGGTGTCGCGGCCCCTGAATATGTTTACCAACGCACGGTTAGTCCTGAGGATGCGCCTGACAAGGCCGAAACCATTACAATTGGGTTTGAAAACGGCGATGCCGTGAGCGTTGATGGGGTGATGCTTTCTCCAGCTAGTCTGTTGACTAAACTCAATGAATTGGGCGCTCGCAACGGTATTGGCCGTCTGGATCTGGTTGAAAACCGTTTTGTGGGTATGAAGTCGCGTGGGGTTTATGAAACGCCGGGTGGAACCGTACTTTTAACCGCCCATCGAGGCATTGAATCCATTACCCTTGATCGTGGCGCGGCGCATCTAAAGGACGAGATTATGCCACGTTATGCGGAAGTGATATATAATGGTTTTTGGTTTTCTCCTGAGCGGGAAATGTTGCAAGCCCTGATTGATAATTCCCAAACCCATGTCAGTGGTGAGGTGACACTCAAACTTTACAAGGGGAGTGTGAGTGTTGTTGCCCGAACCTCCCCCAATTCTTTGTATTCAGAGGATCTGGTGACGTTTGAAGAGGGAAGTGGTACCTATGACCACCATGATGCGGAAGGGTTTATCCGCCTCAATGCTTTGCGCTTAAAGACCTATTCGGCGCGAAATCTTCGCTAAATTTGGTCGCCATATTTTGAGTGGTTCTCATGCTTTTTGCGGGTGAAATTTGCGTTAAGGATTTGTTATCCATAAGCGCAGAATTAGCAATTTATTATCCATAGCTTTAGGGACGCTAAAGGGATTTCTGGCACGTTGGCTCAACTGAGTATTTTTGTGCTTTTTGAAAGACCCATGTGTTGAGTGGAAAATCCGAAATTCTTAATCAGGCCCAGGCTCTTGTTGGAGAGCGTGATATGGCACTGTTTGAAGCGGCAATTAGCTCAATGCCGTGTGCGTTTAATCTGTGGGACGAAAAATTCAATCTTGTTTTGTTTAATCAACGTTATTTGGATATTTATGGGCTTCCAAAATCGTTGGTTAAAAAGGGACTTCCTCTTCGTGACCTTATTGAATATCGTCTTGAGTCCGGGTCAATACCTGAAGCAAATCTTGATGATGTATATGAGGCCGCAAAAGCAGACTTTTATG
>JAJRRG010000263.1 GCA_024279675.1 Alphaproteobacteria bacterium | reverse complement strand
TCTAGGGTCAGGACCTGTTAAATTCGTGCAATTCTGTTTGAAAGAGAGTGTTTAGATAAGGTGAAGCGGCGAGAAATAATGTTTATACCTTTTTGAGCGACGATTTGCTTTAGATGAATACTCTCTTTCAAACCCTTTGGGCGCGCATATATTTTGCCCCTGAATGCGTTACAAAACCTTGAATACTATATAGCTTCCTTCGTTTCTGCGCCTGTTCAGAAACAAAATCTATTGGCGCAGAATGGATGGATTTAACAGGTCCTGACCCTAGAGATTTAGACCCAAATAGGATTAGACCACGCTCGATTACCGGCCTGATCAATCACTGTGATACGTATCCAAGGTGAATGGGAAAGACGCTTCAAGGATAGCTTTGCAGTCGTCATGGACTTGCCATGTAAGGTTGACGTTGCGGTCCCCTCACCAAGGGCAATAACTGTAACACTAGATGAACAATCAACCTCAACGTCTCCACCAACCATACGAATATCGTGAATTTGCGGTCCTTGACTGGAGTAATAATGCCCTGCCTTTAGGGCATCAAGCAATGCATCTGGTGTATTTGTACGCGCTTTAACCATCACCCAACCACCAAAATGATCTGGGGTGTTAAAATGCGCGTCGTCTGTTGCAATGAGGTTTAGCCGACGGCCAGAATTTAACAAGCGATCCAACATTTGAAAGCTTTCACCACGATCATTGTCAACTTCACATCCGTAATTATAAATCTCCACCGCATGTGCCGCTTCAATTGTTTTGGCATCAGCCAATGTCATGCCCGACCAATGGGGATGCGCAATGGCCACAAAAGCACCCGCCTCACGCGCCCGCAAAGCAATTGAAGTCGCGGATTCGGAACCCTTAACCGCCTTAAAATTTGGCGCATTAGGCGGGATAAAATCGAGGGGTAAACCCACAGCAAGCAAATGCCACAAAATACCATTCTCCATTTCACCCGTGTGCAATTCTGCTCCAATAAGTGTCGTGAAATCGGCGTTACGATAATTGCTGGTGTCCGATATCGGATAGTTAAACAGCCCAACCAAGTGATCTGTCATCGCAATAAAATCATAGCCCTCAGCCTGATAGCGCCGACAAACTTCCTGTGGGGACAATACCCCGTCGGATTGTGTACAATGGGTATGTAAATTTCCGCGATAAAAATTTCCGGGTAACGAAAAATACTCAGTAGACATCTTAAAGGCTTTCAATCTGTTGGTTGGGAATTAATTTTTGATGTTTCATAATTGCTTTACAAATGGCAATGCTGTTCAACCGCTTTATGCAGATAACCAAGTATCGGCAACACGCATTCGCCCGACAATTTCATTTCTGGAATTTTTAATTCTGGGATTCATTTGCTCGGACATTTGTTCAATTTGCGTTGTACTCAGCAGACCAAGATGCTTAAGAATTGCCAACAAAGCAACCCCCCTTGAGCGGGCGCTACCATCTGCAATTTTAAGTACAATTCCCAATCCATGGGCTGGCACAGCGGCAATCAACACACCCTCTGCCCCTGTTTTTGGCAGGATAGAACCGTTGGTGACGGCGCATAATTCGCTGACAATATTTCCATGGCCCGCGCATAATAGCGGGTGGGCCGCCATAGCATTATGCAGGCGATAAATTGCCTGTGCACGTTCAGGCTCTAAATCTACCGGATTTGCAAACCGGGCGACCCCGTGGGCAAAGGCTTTTAAGGGCAATGTGGGGGCCGGTAATCCGCACCCATCCGTTCCGTGGGGGTAATCCAACAAATCAACCTGGGTCAAATCTGACAATATTTCCACACTGCGTTTTTGTAAGGGGTGGTTTCGTTGGTGATAATTTTCCCTCGACAACCCCAAGTGTAAGGCATTGGTGAGATAGGCCGCATGTTTACCCGAACAATTGTGATGTATCCGGCAGCCTCCCTGACCCGTCTCAATGATTTTATGGGCGCTGGCAACATCATCGGGCAACGCTTCTCCACAAATCAAATTGTGTGAGGAGAGATCTAGACGCGCCAGCCAATTTTTGACGACATTTTGATGAATATCTTCACCCTGATGGGACGCGCAAGCCAGCGCAAGTTCACTTTCACTAAGATCATATTGATCCGCTGCACCGCTTTGAATGACATCAATTGCCAGCATAGGTTTGATGGCCGAGCGTACAAATATCAACTGGTCCACATCACCCCAGCTATGCAAAATGTTCCCGTGAATATCGCACACCGCCGCCACGCCAACATGACGGCTTTCAACCACATCGTTGCGTGTGGCTTCGACAAACAATTCAAAGGACATGCAGCACTCCAAATTTGATCTCGCGGCAACTCACAATTTTTGCGCCTCCAACAAGACGCAACAAGAGTTGAGATATGATCCTGACTTGCTGATGCATCGCATATACCTATCAATGCACCTGTCGAGCAGGCAGGTTACAAAATCTGGCTAAGGAATTTTTGTGTACGCTCATGTTCGGGATTACTAAAAAACGCCTCTGGCTTGTTGCGTTCAACAATATCACCTTCATCCATGAAAATGACTTCATCGGCAATCGTTCGTGCAAAGCCCATTTCATGGGTCACCACAATCATGGTCATTCCCGTGTCGGCCAAATCAACCATTACATCGAGCACTTCTTTGATCATTTCAGGATCAAGAGCTGATGTAGGCTCATCAAACAACATGATTTTTGGGCTCATACAAAGCGAACGCGCAATGGCCACACGTTGCTGTTGGCCGCCCGACATTTGCCCGGGAAATTTGTCAGCCTGTTCTGGGATTTTGACCTTCTCGAGATAGTACATAGCTGTTTCGATGGCTTCTGCTTTGCCAATTTTGCGCACCCAGATGGGGCCAAGGGTCAAGTTTTCAAGAATTGTCAAATGGGGAAACAAGTTAAAATTCTGAAAAACCATACCAACTTCAGTGCGAATATGATCTAGGTTCTTCAGATTTTTGCCCAGAATTATTCCATCAACATTAATCTCGCCTTCCTGATGTTCTTCAAGAGCATTGACACAACGGATCAACGTGGATTTGCCCGATCCTGAGGGTCCACAAATCACGATGCGCTCGCCTTTATGGACCGTCAAATTGATATCTTTGAGCACATGGAACGAGCCATACCATTTATTCATCTTAGTTATCTCAATGATAACTTCGCTTGAAGCAGCAGAAGAAAGTTGGCCCTGTGAAGTTTCACTTGTCATAATTTATTTCCTATTACTCAGCTCAAGACTTATTGTCTGTGGAAAGCTTTGCTTCCAAATGCCGCGAATATTTGGACATTGAAAAACAGATGATGAAAAACAGAATTGCGCCATAAACCAACGGTTCCTTGTGCAATCCGATCCAGGGAACGTCCTTGGAGATAGAACGCAACATGGTAAGAATATCAAACAGACCAATAATGGATACCAACGTTGTATCTTTAAGCAGTCCAATAAAGTTCCCCACAATATTTGGGATCATGTGCTTTAAAGCCTGGGGCATAACAATCAGCCCCATCGTTCCCCAATACCCAAGACCAATTGTATGGGCACCCTCAAATTGTCCCTTTGGAATAGCTTGCAATCCAGCGCGCACATTTTCAGCCATGTAGCAGGCATTAAACAAAATCACCGCAATGATGACCTGCACCAACTTGTTAAGCACAAACCCGTCCGGCATAAACAGTGGGAACATGGTCGTTGCCATAAACAACACTGTGATCAACGGTACTGAGCGAAAGACTTCGATGAAGGAGGTACTTAAAACTTTCACCACTGCCAGTTTGCTACGGCGACCAAGCGCCAGAACAATTCCAAGTGGCATCGATGCAGCAATACCAACCCCCGAAATAACCAAGGTCAAAAACAGGCCACCCCATTTGGTCCAACCAACCTCAACCATATTCCAACTGGATTGCCAGATAAATACAGCAACTAAAGCCGCCGCCAAGAACCCCAAAATTGTGTTACGTTGGGCTTTATCGGAGGCATTGGATTGCCCCACCAGTCCAAGTAAGAACTGAACTAGACTTTGTTCCTTGGTGAGGCCTGCAATCATATTGACCACATTGGCAATCAGAGCAACGATTGCGCCGGTGACCATGATCTGCATAAACCAGCCCTTGTCACCGCCAGAAAACAAGTATCCAGCAAGAAAGGGGTACAACATAACCACGGTAATACCGATGAATATCTTGCCCTTGACCCGCGCCATCCACAGGGGAGCCATCCACAAAACTAACAGCAAACCACCAAGATTTATGCGCCAAATCTCTTCGCGTGGAAAACGGCCATACATAATGTTGTCCGTCCAGGCGAGCACGCCAGCCCAGCATGCCCCTTCAAGAGAGTTATCAAAACATTCCCGCCGATTATCCGCAACAAATGTCGCATCAGCAAACCCCCAAATATACACACCGCTCAAGGTGAGGTAAATTATATAGAGCATGACGATCGTCAGGATGGAATTGAACACTGAACTACACAGGTTCTTGTGCATCCAGCCAATTATCGATCTTTCCGATACTGGCGGAATTCTATCGGGCGTTTTTTGTCCGGTTACAATAGCCATATCAACGCTCCACCAGCTGTACACGTTTGTTATAAACATTCAGAAGACCCGAAATTATCAGACTGATTGTCATATAAAATGCCATCGTCAACCCAACAATTTCAATCGCATGACCCACTTGATT
>JAJRRG010000021.1 GCA_024279675.1 Alphaproteobacteria bacterium | reverse complement strand
CCCCAACGAAAAATATGACCTCATTTCCTACCATAGGGGCATTCGTTCATGGGTTAGGATATTGGCGGCATTGGCTAAATAGAGGTCTTGGGGAGATTCCCCCCCGTTTGCCATCAGGCGTTTTGAATGATTTCAGCTGTGCCTTCCAGGTGCCAGATTTTGGAAACGATTTTCCATCCTTGCGGGTCTTTTACAAAGCTTAGATGATCCACGAATATATTTTCGTGGGCCTGAAGACGCAAGCGCACCACAGCGCTGATGTCAGATAGCCAGTCGATGAGAATAATTTCTTCCACCCGTTTCTGGTTGCTTCCGGCGGGGGAGGGGCGTGAGCCTACATCTTGGCGAAAGCTGGCGATGGGGTCGGTAAATATTTTGCCCCCATCCGCATCAAATAGCGAAGATGTTTCGTGGAATACGGCATCGAGTTTTTCCACATCACAATAATATATGGCATCCAAATAGACAGAAACAGCGTCCAATAAATCCTTGGTCTTGTTCATGATCGTTCCTTGTTCAGATATGAATTCTACTGGCAAATCTATGCCACTTGTTCGGCAAGCAAAAGTGGCGTAAATGACATTGTACGTAAATTTTACGCCACTAATGAAATGTCGCATGCTAGGATTTGAGCGGATGAGAAGCGATACAAAAGATACAAGAGATATGAATATGCAACAAATTCCCCCCACATCACCCCCGCTTGTTTGCTCGGTTGTCTATGACCAATTATGCACCTTTGAATATGGCATCACGACGGAACTGTTTGCCCTGAGCCGGCCTGAATTTCCAAAAGACCTTTATCGTTTCAAATCTGTTTGTGTTGAGGATGGGCCCGTATGCGCCGCCGGTGGTATGAATTTTATGCCTGACGCAGGGTTGGAAATGCTGGCCAAGGCCGCCCTGATCATCATCCCCGGCTGGCGCGGTATTGATGCGCCGGTGCCAAGCGCTCTTATTGACGCGCTCATTGCGGCCCATAAAAGGGGCGCACGCATTCTCACCATATGTTCGGGGGTTTTTGTTCTTGCGGCCACCGGATTGCTCGCCGGGAAATCAGCCACCACCCATTGGCGTTATGCGGATGCATTGGCGGCCCGTTTCCCTGCTATTCAGGTGCTACCGAATGTGCTTTATGTGGACGAGGGGCAGGTGTTGACCTCCGCAGGTTCAGCTGCGGGGATCGATCTTTGTCTACATGTAATTCGTCAGCAATATGGTCAAAGTGTTGCCAACAAAATGGCCCGTTCACTTATACTCCCCGCCCATCGTGAGGGCGGACAAGCCCAATATGTACCCAAATCTTCTGCCCAGAACATGGGCGGAACGTTTCATGATATTCTGGCAAAGTTTCGCGCAGACCTGCATGCCGATTGGAGTGTGCAGACCATGGCCGAAATTGCCAATCTATCACCGCGCACATTGTTGCGCCGTTTTAGTGCTCACACCGGGCAAAGCCCGATCAATTGGTTGCGCCGGGAACGTTTGGCGGAGGCGCGCGATATGCTGGAGACAACAGACCTTAATATTGATCAGATTGCCTACAATTCGGGATTTGCCACCCCGGAGAATTTTCGCCTGCAATTTAAGAACCAATACCAGATTAGCCCCAGCCAATACCGAAACCAGTTTCATGGATAATTGTAGGAATAAGTATTGTGTTTCAGAGATAAACTGAGCATCCTTAGCCCACGTGAATTTCAACCCATTGGACATGTTATGGTTGCTCACTCAATTACCCGCTTTTCAGGCATCCTTGAGGATGAGAAACCCTCGCATCTCTTGGCTTTCGATTCTGCGAACTGGTTAAAATAATTGTGCTACTTGAAAGCCAAACATTGCTAGCAAGAACGGGCAGGGGCGTTGAAAAATTAGCCCTCTATGTTGCCATTCTTGGCGGCTTGGGTCTGGTTTTTATCACCTTGATTACCCTCGCCAATGTTGTCGGGCGCGCGCTTGTTCCCTTTGGACTAACTTCTGTGCGCGGGCAGATTGAACTGGTGCAAGCGGGAACTGCCTTTGCAATATGTGCATTTTTGCCATGGGCCCATCTCAAACGCGGCCATGCCAGCGTTGCCATATTTACCGATATGTTAGGCGTCAGAACCAATCGAGTTATTGATCTTGTGGGGGACGTGGTTTTGTTTGCCTTGGCTTGGCTCATCACTTGGCAGCACACGCTTGGTATGTTTGACAAACAGGCATTTGGGGAAACGACATTTTTGCTTCGCTTGCCCCTGTGGTGGGCCTATGCAGCTTGCCTTATCGGGCTGGGTGCTTGGATTATTGTTGGCCTTTGGGCCAGTATAAATTCCGCCCACCAAATGTTTGCCCGTCCGCCGGTTAAGCTTAAGGGAAATCCATCTAAAAAACACACGGATAAAACATGAGCGCGCTCACCATTGGTTTTTTGTCATTTCCATTGTTGATCGTGTTGATCTTTTTACGCATTCCCATCGGCGCGGCCATGCTTGGCGTTGGTCTGGTGGGTAATTATTTGGTGCGCGGTTCATTTTCGCCGGTTCTAAGCCAAATGAAAGATCTTACCTTTTCCACCTTTTCGATTTACTCTTTGTCCATCGTGCCGCTGTTTTTGCTCATGGGGCAATTGGCGACTTTGGGGGGGATGTCCAAATCCCTGTTTTTAGCGGCGGAAAAATGGCTCGGCCATCGACGGGGCGGCGTCGCCATGGCGGCCATCGGGGCCTGCGCCGGGTTTGGCTCCATTTGTGGTTCGTCTTTGGCGACCGCCGCCACCATGGGGCAGGTTGCTTTACCTGAACTCAAACGGAATGGTTATTCGGATGCACTTGCCACAGGGGCGCTGGCCGCCGGTGGAACCTTGGGCATCCTTATTCCCCCTTCGATCATATTGGTTATATTTGCCATTTTAACCGAGCAAAATATCGCCAAACTGTTCATCGCCGCCATGATTCCCGGCGTGCTGGCGGCCCTGCTTTATATGCTGGCAATTTCCCTTTATGTCCGGCTTAATCCGGCCAGCGCTGGCAATCGTTTGGCCCGCGCGCCCTATGGGGAGCGTTTTAGGGCACTGTTGAATATCTGGCCGGTGTTGCTTGTGTTTGCCAGCGTTATCGGTGGGATTTATTCAGGCATTTTTACCCCCACCGAAGGGGCGGCGGCGGGCGTGTTCGGCACAGGGTTGATTGCTTATTTCCATAAGGGGCTGAGCCGACAAAGCATAATTTCAGCGTTCACTCAAACGGCCTCCTCAACAGCGATGATCTTCCTGATAGTTTTGGGGGCCGGCGTGTTTAACGGGTTTTTAGCCCTGTCCCATGTGCCCCAGTTTGCCGCCGAATTCATAACTCAACAGGGGTTTAGCCCTTGGTTGGTTTTGATCGCTATTTTGGCGCTCTACATCGTTTTTGGCACCTTGATGGATTCCCTTTCGATGATTCTCTTAACCGTTCCTATTTTCTATCCAATCGTCTCACAATTAGATTATGGATTAAGCCCCAGCGAATTTGGCCTGTGGTTTGGGGTGCTGGTGCTGGTGGTTGTGGAAGTGGGATTGATAACACCCCCGGTGGGTATGAACCTGTTTATCATCAATAAAATGGCACCCGGCGCAAAGTTGAGTGACACCTATAGGGGTGTTATTCCGTTTGTAATCTCGGATGTTGCGCGCATAATTATATTGCTCGCATTTCCATTAATAAGTCTGTTTTTGGTGCGTATTGTGTTTTAAGCTTAGGGCAAGACCCTATGACCAGACCTTTTGACTAGTCCCTTTGACCAAACCCTTGGGTCGCGACCCTAATAAATTTGTCCCCTACGCTTGGAGCTTCAGGATGAAATTCATCACTTCAATTTTCGCCATTGCTATTTTTTTCATCACATCAATTGGTGCGTTGGCTCAGGAGTTTACCCTGCGTTTGCACCATTTTTTACCCGCCACCTCAACCATTCCCGCCGATGGGTTAGCCCCATGGGCCAAGCGGATTGAAGAAGCCTCGAACGGGCGGATTAAAATTGAGATTTATCCTTCGATGCAACTAGGCGGTGCGCCCCCGCAATTGTTCGATCAGGCCCGCGATGGGGTTGCTGACATCATCTGGACAGTACTTGGATACACACCGGGTCGTTTCCCCAAGTCAGAGGTTTTTGAAACCCCTTTTATGGTCACATCGGGGGTCGATACCTCCCGCGCTTTTCAGGAATATGTTGAAAATTTTGCCATGGATGAGTTTGAGGATGTGCATTTGATTGCCGTGCATACCCATGGGCCCGGCCTGTTCCACACCCGCGATTCTCTGACTTCCCTTGAGGATCTGCAGGGCATGAAAATTCGCGGCGGCTCGCGGATTATCAACGAGATGTTGGCCAATCTTGGAGCGGAACCAATTGGCATGCCATTGCCCTCTGTGCCCCAGGCTTTGGCAAGCGGTGTAATTTCCGGCACGACGATTCCATGGGAGGTGACGACAGCATTGTCCATCAGTGAGCTTGTGCACAATCATACGGATTTCTCAGGTGCTTTTGGTTTGTACACCCAGACCTTTGCTCTGGTTATGAACAAGGAAAGCTACAACAATCTGCCCGCTGATTTGCAAGCCATAATTGATGCGGAATCGGGTGTTCAGATTTCCATGTGTTTTGGTGCTGCCATGGACGCCGGTGACAAAGGGGGACGAGATGTTGCGGTAAGTCTGGGCAACAATTTCGTTACCCTTGACCCTGAGGAGACAGCGCGTTGGCGTGAGGCGGCTCAGCCCACAATTGACAAGTGGATCGCCGAAACTCCCAATGGACAAGTGCTCTATGATTGGGCAACCACCAATGTCTCACGGGCCTATTTTTCTGATTTGAGCAAGTGTTATAATTAGGTTCTTGTTAAAATGAACAGTTCTGTTCTCGATATACCGTTACAGAATTTTGCCTATTTACTGGCGCTGATAGTGCCAGTAATTTTTATCCAGATGCGCTGGAAACTTAACACGGGCAAGAGCCTTTATGCCTTGGGGCGCATGCTATTTCAGCTTTTGGCTATTGGCTATGTTTTGGCATATATTTTTGAAGCTGAAAATGCCGCAATGGTGCTTGGGGTTTTGACGTTGATGTTGGTCGCCGCCACATGGATTTCCCTCAATCCGCTAAAGTCCCCCGCACGCTCGCTCTATTTTGCGGCGCTAGTTGGAATTTTGACCTCTGGTATTCTTATCCTTCTTGTGGTGACCCAAGGGGTGTTGCAAATTACCCCATGGTACTCCCCGCGCATGCTTGTCCCATTGGCGGGAATGACGTTTACCGGTGGCATGACTGCCATATCCCTATCGGGCGAGCGTATGATTTCTGAACTTAAACAGGGCGCAAGTTATGAACAAGCCAGAGCTGGAGCCTTTGGCGCGTCCCTAATCCCGGCAATAAATGGGCTGTTTGCTGTGGGCTTGGCTTCGATTCCCGGTATGATGACCGGGCAAATCTTGTCCGGCATCTCGCCGTTGATTGCGGTTAAATATCAGATTGTGATTATGGTCATGCTGTTCTCATCTGCGGGAATATCCACAGCGATTTTTCTAGTCTTGGGAAAGAAGTATTTCCAGAGTATGAATTCTCATTCCGCCCCAAAGGGCGCTTGACCTTGCGCAAATCCCGTAAAACAAAATTGCCGGCACCGTTCTTGAAGCGCCTGACACTTCGTCCTGAAATCATGAAGCAGAATAAAGGCTATCCCTTTGATTTACCTTGGCTTCAAGATAAAGATTTTGAACTGCAATTCACAACGCCAGTTACGATTATTGTCGGCGAAAACGGCACTGGGAAATCCACTTTAGTCGAAGCCATCGCAGCCCTAAGCGGATATGATGAAGCCGGTGGGGGCAAGGGCTATATGCCCATTGATCATTCCAACGCCATTGACAAAAGTGGTGTGGGCTTGGCGGATGCATTTCGTGCTGCATGGTTGCCTAAAGTCACCAAAGGCTGGTTTTTCAAGGCAGAATCTTTCTTCTCTGTTGCGCGGTATTTGGATACCGCCGCGTTGGAAGCCGCCGCTAGCCCACCGGACTTTTTGTCTTGGTCCCACGGTGAAGGATTTGTACGTTTCTTTCATGAACGCATGTCGGCCCAAGGCATATTTTTTATGGATGAGCCGGAAAGTGCACTCTCGCCAACGCGTCAGTTGGAACTGTTGCGCGTTCTAAATACTATTCAGCAAAGCGCCGTTTCTCAAGTAATTGTGGCGACCCATTCGCCAATTCTCATGGCCCTTCCAAATGCTCGCGTGCTCGAGATTACACGGCATGGCATTCACGAAACGGACTTTAAGCAAACTACACATTTCAAAATGTATCAGGAATTCACAATTGATCCCGAGGAATTCGTCGCTCAGGCATTGCGGGATGCTGATGATGCTCTAAGGTGAGAAAATTATACAATTTTTCCAATAATGAAAATTCACCCAATGCTCGATATTACCATCCTGCAAATCGTTTACTTTGGCACTGCTGCGGCCCTGATCGGTTTCACCAAAACCACGGTGGGCGGCGTAGGAATTTTGGCAGTACTGCTGGCCGCCCTGGCGTTTCCGGGTAAAGTTTCCGCAGGGATTGTGCTGCCCATGCTTATCGCGGCGGATGTTGTCGCTGTGATGTATTATCGGCGCGATTGCCAATGGCATATATTATTCAAACTTTTCCCCGCGGCCGTTGCTGGCATTGTATTGGGGTTCTTTATTGCTGATTTGGTTCCCATTGATCTATTTCAAAAACTGATCGGCCTTATCATTTTGATCGGCTTGGTTCTAAGCTTAATGGTGGAAACGTTGAAGCTTAAACCCAACAGCAGTTGGCCCGTCACCTCGGTCGTGGGAATCATTGCCGGCGCCGCTTCAATGATTGCCAATGCGGCGGGGCCTGTTTTTGGCATATTTTTGTTGCAGGTGGGGCTGACGAAGGAAAAGTTTGTTGGCACGCGCTCTTGGTATTTCTTGATACTAAATATCGTGAAGGTGCCTTTCTTTTTGCAGTTAGGCACGGTCAATGCGCAGACCCTTATACTTGATCTCTATGCGCTTCCACTGGTCTTTTTTGGGGCGTGGCTTGGAGTTAAGGTTCTAAAATTGCTCAATATTACCATGTTCAAATGGCTCATTCGTATTGCCGCAATTATTGCGGCCATTCGGTTGCTTGTTTTTTGATGCACAAGCCCATAAACAGGGCTTGAATGTATTTTGGAGACTAACTAATGGATTTGGCATTTGTCATTCCCGCCTATAACGAAGAAGTCCTGATCGGCAAGTGCTTGCAATCTGTACTTGATGAGGTGAAGCGCTCTGGCGCTGAGGTTGAGATTATCGTCGTCAACAATGCCTCGACCGATAATACTAAAAAAATTGCGCAGAGCTTTGATGGTGTGACGGTGGTTGATGAAACCAAGAAGGGCTTGGTACATGCGCGCCATGCCGGGTATGAAGCGTGTACCGCTGAGCTTGTCGCCAATATTGATGCCGATACTCAACTGCCCGAGGGTTGGATTACCACTGTACTGACAAGTTTTGAAAAGCGCCCTGATCTGGTGGCGCTCAGCGGCCCCTATATTTACCATGATATGGCTTGGCATAAGCGGGCGCTGGTACGCGGATTTTATTATTTTGCCTTTGTGTTGTATTTATTGAACCGCTTTGTCTTTCGCGTTGGTTCGATGATCCAAGGGGGCAATTTTGTTATTCGCCGTACTGCATGGAATAAGGCCGGGGGTTTTGACCGCACCATAGCGTTTTATGGGGAAGATACCGATGTTGCCATGCGTTTGCATAAAATTGGCCCGGTCAGATGGACGTTCAAACTCCCCATGTTTACCTCCGGGCGGCGGCTTGAGGAGGAGGGGGTCTTTCAGACGGCTGGCACCTATACGCTAAACTATTTATGGGTCACCCTGCGCGGCAAACCCTATACCAAGGATTATAACGACATCCGGCCCGACTAGGTCCCGACTAATATTTCCCCCAGTAGATCAAAATTCCTTTGAAACAGTGCATCTGACATAAATCTGCTCTATGCTATACTTGTAATAGATGATTTAGAATCAGGTGGTTAAGTGAAGAAAGACACAAAGGTGCGCCGCGCACCCACGGAGAGCGACGTTGCAAAACTCGCTGGTGTGTCCCAGTCAGCGGTTTCACGCGCCTATACGCCGGGGGCCAGTATTGCCAAAGCCACCCGCGCACGAATTTTGAAAGCTGCAACAAGTCTGGGGTTTCAAAAGAACCTTATGGCCCAGTCCCTCGCCACACGACGATCCAATATTGTTGCGCTTGCCATCTCAAATCTTGAGAACCCGTTCTATGCACAGGTCGCCAAAGAACTGTCTGAGCGTTTGCGCGACACGGGGCGACACATATTGTTGTTTACAACATCAGATGATGGCACCTCTGACCCGGAGTTGGAAAAAGTTCTTTCCTATCAAGTTGATGCGCTGATTTGAACCGCAACAACTGCGACCACGGAAATTACCCGACATTGTCACAATTCAGGTATTCCCATTGTACAGATTAACAGGGAAAGCAAAGTTTCCGGCATATCCACCGTGCGCGGGGAAAATCATAGGGCTGCGGAACAGGTTGCACAGTTTTTGATTGCCGGGGGCCACAAACATTTTGCTTTTATTGGCGGGAACAAGGACTCAAATATTAGTCAAATCCGTGAAGATGCGTTCATCAATTATCTAAAAACCATGGGATTTGATGACATTCAGGTGGCATACGGAGATTATTCTTTTCAAGGGGCATCCGTGGCCGCACGCGAAATTTTGCAAGCGGGTAAGCCTGTTGACGCCATTTTTTGTGCCTCTGATTATATGGCCTTTGCTGCCATGGATGTTGTGAAACGCGAATTCGGGCTCAAAATCCCTGAGGATGTATCAATCGTAGGCGTGGACGATGTGCCGGAAGCCAGTCATTCCGCCTATGATTTAACCACCTATTCCCAGCCCGCAGGCTCATTGGCTGAGGAGGCAATTAAAATTATTGACCAGCAAATTGCCAACCCGGGGCGGCGCGCCCAGCGCCGTGAAGTGCGCGGGGAGCTTATCCTGCGGGGGTCAGCGCGCATGCCCGATAATTCAATCTTTACCATCGGCGACAAAAAAATCTGGCATTCCTGATATTTGCTATTGCATGCGTATGCATGAGTGTGTAGTGCATGCGTATGCAAAGCCGTCGCCTGTCGCGATAGTATGCCCAAGAAATTTAGTTCATGTAATTTAGTTCAGGTGCCGATTATGAATGTTCAACAACAGGTTCAAACAACAAATACCGTGTCCAATAATTCCATGTCCCATTCAGATGTGGAGGCGCAGGTGCACCATAACGCAAAGATCGTGCGTCAAAATGAGGTCACACAATCCCTGATCGGTCATGCCCTTCGTCGCGGGGAGGTGCAAGCCACCAAACAAGGGGCGCTTATTGCCTCGACTGGAAAATTTACTGGCCGTTCCGCCGGGGACAAATATATCGTCTCCGATGAAACGACAGCCAACACGGTTTGGTGGGATAACACCAATGCACTAAGTCCGGAAAAGTTTGATGTTTTGTTGGGCGATATGTTGGAGCATACGATTGGCAAGTCGATTTTTCAGCAACAATTGTTTGCCGGGGCCGATAAGAACAATCGTTACAATGTGGACGTGTTTTCCGAGAGCGCATGGCATGCGTTGTTTATTCGACATTTGCTCATTCGTCCGTCTGAAAATGATTTGATGAATTTTGTCGCCAATGTCACGATCGTACATATGCCCGATTTTCAGGCGGATTCGGCACGCCATGGCACCAAGACCAGCACTTGCATTGCTTTGGACTTTTCGCGGAACATTGTTTTGATTTGTGGAACCGCCTATGCGGGCGAAATCAAGAAATCAGTTTTCTCTTTGTTTAACTATCACGCCCCCGATGAAGATATTTTGCCCATGCATTGCTCGGCCAATGTGGGCAAGGACGGCGATACAACGTTGTTCTTTGGCCTTTCCGGCACGGGAAAAACAACCCTTTCAACATCTTCTGAGCGGGCCTTGGTGGGGGATGACGAACATGGCTGGAGTGCTGAGGGTGTGTTTAACCTTGAGGGGGGCTGTTACGCAAAAGCCATAAACCTCACTGAGGAGGGGGAGCCGGAAATCTATGCCACCACACAACAGGCTGGCACGATCTTGGAAAATGTTACCCTTGACCCCAAAACCGATGAGCTGGACTTCACGGATACGAGCATCACCGAGAATACGCGCATTGCCTATCCTTTGTCGGCCATTGAAAATCGGGTTGAAAGTGGCATGGCATCTGCGCCCCAGAATATTGTTTTGTTGACCGCCGATGCCTTTGGTGTTTTGCCCCCCATTGCCCGGTTGACCCCGGAACAGGCGGTTTACTACTTCTTGTCCGGTTACACAGCGAAGGTTGCGGGGACCGAACGGGGTATCACCGAACCGCAGGCAACATTTTCTGCCTGTTGTGGCGCGCCCTTCATGGCGCGGCATCCAAAAGATTATGGGGATTTGCTGGCCAAACGATTGCAAACATCCAATGCAAAAATCTGGCTTTTGAATACGGGCTGGACCGGTGGGGCTTACGGAACTGGCCAACGTATAGCGCTTAAAACGACCCGCGCCATGCTTGAAGCGGCGTTATCTGGAGATTTGGACGCTGGTACATTCCGCATGGATGAAACCTTTGGCCTTGAAGTTCCAACTGAGATTGTCGGGGTTAATTCGGTTTTGCTTGACCCGGAAAAAACTTGGGAAAATGCCGATGAATATCGCGCGCAAGCCCAGCATCTGTTGCAATTATTTTCACAAAATTACGAAAAGCTGTTGCAAGCGCAAGCAAATATTCAGGCACAAGAAAACGCTCAGACCCAATTACAGGCGAACGGATAACAAATTTCCCCGCGAAAAACCCATTGGTTTGCGCGGGGGTAAAATCATCAAGTTGCAAATATTTCTGCACATTATCATCAGGAGAAAATTATGGCTTTAATTACCCTTCGACAATTACTGGATCATGCGGGTGAACATGGATATGGCATGCCCGCCTTTAACATCACCAATCTTGAAACCCTGCAATCTGTGATGGAAGCAGCGGATAAAACCAATTCCCCTGTTTTGCTTCAGGCCAGCCGTACCGCCCGCATTTATATGGATGATATATTCCTCAAACACATGTTTATGGCCGCCGTTGAACGCTATCCCCATTTACCCATTTGCCTTCATTTGGATCATGGTAATGAACTGGGTACATGCATGTCCGCTATGGAAATGGGTTTCTCATCGGTGATGATGGACGGTTCCCTTGAAGCGGATGCAAAAACACCCTCTGAGTATGATTATAACGTTTCTGAAACCGCTTCCGTTGTTGAAGTCGCCCACGCGCGCGGCATTTCAGTTGAAGGGGAATTGGGGGTTCTTGGCTCCCTTGAAACCGGTATGGGTGAAAAAGAAGACGGGCATGGATTTGATGGCATGCTGGAGCGTAACAAGTTGCTCACTGACCCAACTGAAGCTATGGATTTTGTTGCTCAAACCGGTGTTGATGCGCTTGCCGTTGCCTGTGGCACATCCCATGGGGCCTACAAGTTTTCCCGTCGGCCCAACGGCGATATTCTAGCCATGGACGTGATTGAGAAAATCCATGCAAAATTGCCCGATACCCATCTGGTAATGCATGGCGCGTCCGGCGTGCCGCAATATTTGCAGGACTTGATCAATGCGCATGGGGGCGATATGCCGCAAACCTTCGGCGTGCCGTTGGAAGAAATTGAACGGGGCATCAAAAGTGGTGTGCGCAAGATAAATATCGACACGGACATCCGCATGGCCATGAGTGGCTCCATGCGTGAATTTTTGCAAGAAAACCGTTCTTCGTTTGATATTCGTGCAATTTTAAAGCCTGGGCGCAAACGGGTTGTGGATCTTTGTATCGAGCGCAATGAGCGATTTGGTTGTGCTGGGCAGGCTGAGAAAATTAAACCCCTTAGCTTGACGCAAATGGCAGAGCGCTACACGGCAGGAATTTTACGCACAAAAGCGGCTTAAAGCATGCCTTGTGAATAGCATGTTAAGTGAATATATATGCGCACTGTGCTTTTCCGGAGAAATGACCGCCCTATGACTAAAGATAAAGAAAACCATACAAATGATGTGGCGCTCTGGCTTAACGGTCAGGGCGTTTGTTCTGACCTGAGCGCCACGCTTTTGCCCATCGTGAATGCCGGAATTGAAATTACAGATGCGGTATTAGCGGCAAGTCTAGAGGGTAAAACCGGTGCTGCCGGAAGTGTCAATGTGCAAGGGGAAGAGCAAAAAGAACTCGATATCATCACCAACGATATTGTTCTGCGCCATTTAGAAGATTGCAGACAGGTTTGCGCATCAGTATCTGAGGAAATTGACGAGTTAATCCCTATTACTAATGCCGACAAAAACGCGCCCTATGTTGTGTGTTTTGATCCATTGGATGGCTCTTCAAACATTGAAACCAATTCAATCATCGGCACCATATTTTCAGTTTTGCAACTGCGACGCAACAATAGGCCCGTCACCGAAGCCGATATTCTTGGCGCGGCGAACAATCAGGTAGCCGCTGGATACGTGCTTTATGGGCCAACAACTTCGTTGATTTTAACCACTGGAAAATCCGTTGCGATGTTTGTGCTGGATTGTAAAACCAAGCATTTTGTTCTGGTTCAGTCGGATATGAAAATTTTACCCGAGACCGCAGAGTTTTCTATAAATTCAGCCTATACGCGTTTTTGGGAGCCTGAAATTTTCGCCTATGTTGATTTATGCATTAAGGGCAAAAGCGGCCCTCGGCAAAAAGATTATACCATGCGCTGGTCGGGGGCGATGATCGCCGATGTGCACCGCCTGTTCATTCGCGGGGGCATCTTTATCTATCCCAGCCTGAATAAACCGGGAAGTGAGAATGGCAAACTGCGGTTTTTGTATGAAGCCAACCCCACAGCCATGTTGGTTGAGGTTGCGGGGGGACTTGCGCACATGCGTGCTGATACAATTCGCGCCCATCAACCAACCGGACTGCATCAGCGGGTTCCGGTGATTTTGGGTTCGCGCAATGAAGTAAAAATCCTCATTGACCTTTATCGACATTAAGCTGGTTTAAGCTCTTTCCCTATTTGGATTCTAGCGTTAGAAATTAGCCATGGATTCATCAACAGGGCCTGCCCATGACACATGATAAAACCACTTTCAAAAAAATTGTAATCGTCAGTGCAAAGCGCTCCCCCATTGGAACATTAGGGGGCAAACTTGCACCCCTGCAGGCCCATGAAATTGGCGGGCAGGTTATCGCCGCCGTTTTGCAAGATGCTGGTCTTGATGGAACAGATGTTAATGAAACTATCATGGGGCAGGTCTTAACGGCGGGTGCGGGCATGAACCCGGCGCTGCAAGCGGCAAAAATTGGCGGCATAACCGATGAAGCCCCTGCCATGGGCATTAATCAGGTATGTGGTTCTGGTATGCGGGCTTTGGCTCTGGCGGCCCAACAAATTCAAGTTGGCGCGGCTAATGTCGTTGTCGCTGGCGGGCAGGAAAGCATGTCCAATGCCCCCCATGTTGCGCGCCTGCGTAAGGGCAAAAAACTGGGCGATATTTCCCTTGTTGATTGTATGATGCACGATGGATTGACCGATGCTTTTTATGGTTATCCCATGGGCGTGACAGCGGAAAATATTGCTAAATTGCACAATATTACAAGGGAACAACAGGATGCCTTTGCCCTTGCCTCACAGCAAAAAGCCTCCGCCGCGACCAAAGCCAACCGCTTGAAGAATGAAATTGTACCCATTGCGGTTGCGGGCCGTGTGGGGGACATCGTTGCCGAGTTTGACGAACATATTCGCCATGATGCGGATGCGCAAAGCCTTGCGCGGTTGCGCCCCGCATTTGACAAAAAGGGCTCCGTGACCGCCGGTAATTCATCAGGCATAAACGATGGCGCTGCAGCGCTGGTGCTGATGGGCGAGGATGAAGCAAAACGGCGGGACATTGTGCCACTGGCGACGCTGACAGCGTGGGCTCACACGGGGCTTGATCCACAAGTGATGGGGTTGGGGCCGATCTCCGCCAGCAAAAAAGCCCTAGAAAACGCAGACTGGAACATTGAGGATGTTGATCTTTGGGAGTTGAACGAAGCCTTTGCTGCCCAAAGTTTGGCGGTAATTGACCAGCTGGGCCTTGATGTGAAAAAGGTCAATGTAAACGGGGGTGCCATTGCTTTTGGTCATCCCATTGGTGCGTCGGGCGCACGCGTTGTTGTGAGCCTGATCCATGAGTTGCGCCGGCAAAACTTGCGCAAAGGCGTTGCGTCCCTGTGTATTGGCGGGGGCATGGGCATTGCCATGTGCATTGAAATCGAAGCAGGCGGTCACTGATGCCAGAACCACTTTGGACATCTTCAAAACAACGTAAAGAAAGTTCAGCGTTATACGTTTTCGCAGCAAAAACGCACGCGCTCCATAGGGCAGCACCAGATGATTATTCGGCGTTGCACCGCTGGTCGGTGGATGAACCGGAAAGCTTTTGGTCTGCCCTGTGGGATAATTTTGACATCATTGGCACGAAAGGCGACGTAGCATTCGTCCAGGGAAAATCGCTGACTGGTGCCAAGTTTTTTCCTGATGCGGAATTGAATTACACGGAAAATCTGCTGCGTGATTTTGGTGATAAATCAGCGATTATCGCAACGCGGGACGATGGCACACGCCGTGAGATTTCCCGGCATCAGCTCAAGAGAAAAGTTGCCCGTATCGTGCATGCGTTGCGCAGTGAGGGCATTGTTCCGGGGGACAGGGTTGCCGCCATCGTCACCAATGATCTGGAGGCCATCGAGTTTTATCTTGCCAGCGCCGCGATCGGGGCTGTCTGGGCCTCATGCTCCCCTGATTTTGGCCCGGCTGGCGCAACGGATCGGCTCAGCCAGATCACGCCAAAATTATTGATCGCCGTGCCGGGTTATGGCTATGGGGACAAGCAAATTGACATTAGTGAAACCATCAATGCGGTGGCTGAAACATCCAGTATCAAAAAAATTATCATTCTGGGTGATCTGCCAAAAAACACCGCCTATGTAAAACCAGCGATTGCGCTTGATGAATGGCTTGCCCCCGATGATAACACGCAGATTGACTATCATCGCGCCGGGTTTGACACGCCCATGGTTGTCCTGTTTTCCTCTGGCACAACCGGCAAACCAAAATGTATTATCCACCGGGCCGGGGGTTGCTGTTACAACATTTGAAAGAGCACGCGCTCCATTGTGATATTGGCAAAGACGACCGCTTGTTTTACTTTTCCACCTGCGGCTGGATGATGTGGAATTGGCAGATTTCGGCCCTTGCTTTGGGTGCGACTTTACTGACCTATGATGGCAACCCGTTCTATCCATGCCCCGAACGGCTGATTGATTTGATTGACGCTGAAAATATCTCCGTTTTTGGTACTTCAGCAAAATATATTGATGCGTTAAACAAGTTTGGCGTTAAGCCCACCAAAACACACAAATTGGCGAACTTGAAAACCATTCTTTCCACCGGCTCGCCACTTTTGCCGCCTAGTTTTTCCTACGTGTATGAGCATTTCAAGAGTGATGTTCATCTGGCCTCCATTTCCGGTGGAACCGATATTTGCGCCTGTTTTGTGGGCGGCGTTCCCACTTTGCCCGTGATCTCAGGTGAGTTGCAGGGACCTATGCTCGGTTTTGATGTGGCAGCTCTCAACGATGAGGCAAAGCCCATATCTGGCGAACCGGGGGAACTGGTCTGTCGTTCGGCTCACCCCACAATGCCCTTGGGGTTCTGGGACGATGCGGATGGTGCGCGTTACCATGATGCCTACTTTTCTCAGCATGCTGGCGTTTGGTGTCAGGGTGACTTTATCGAGCAGCGCCCAAGCGGGGGGTATATCATTCATGGACGTTCCGATACGACCCTG
>JAJRRG010000262.1 GCA_024279675.1 Alphaproteobacteria bacterium | reverse complement strand
TTCCTGCTCGTTCTGCAAAAACACGTCCCCATAGGTGACTTTGTCGTCCCCCTGCCCGCCATTGAAGTTCAACTCATAAACATTTTCCACGTTCTGGATATACATGGCCAAGCGTTCAAGCCCATAGGTCAATTCGCCAGATACGGGCTTACACTCAAACCCCGCAACCTGCTGGAAATAGGTAAACTGGGACACTTCCATGCCATCGCACCACACTTCCCAGCCCAGCCCCCATGCGCCAAGGGTGGGATTTTCCCAATCATCCTCAACAAAGCGTAAATCATGGATTTTGGGGTCAATGCCAATGGCATAAAGGGATTTGAGATAAAGCTCCTGAATATCATCAGGCGAAGGTTTTAACAAAACCTGAAGTTGGTAAAAATGTTGCAAGCGGTTGGGGTTTTCCCCATAGCGGCCATCGGTGGGGCGACGCGAGGGCTGGACGTAGGCCGCTTTCCACGGTTTTGGCCCCAACGCCCGCAATGTGGTAGCCACATGGGAGGTGCCCGCACCCATCTGCATGTCATAGGGTTGCAGGATCACGCACCCCTGCTCCGCCCAGAAATGCTGGAGCGTCAGGATCAACCCCTGAAACGAGATTTTTGGATCCATATAGGGGGGGACAGGTTTGCTCATTTTAAGTCTGCTCATAAATCAAGAACTGAAATTGTATTTGATTTGGCGAACCTAGTTTTTGCACTGGCGCGGGTCAAGCATTTGCTTGGGAGGGTGAGCAGTTACCAAAAAATACAATGGCTTTTAGAGAGTTCAAGAAATTAAATTCTGGGAGGAATTATAAGGACTAGTCCTTCTCATCCCCATCACCGGGGCGGAAAACCCCATCCTTGTCCCGCTTCAATTCCACCACATCGGGACGTTGACCCTCTTTTATATCACGGGCATGCTTGGCCTTGTCATCGGCACGAAACTGGGCTCTCCAATCGTTGATGATACGGCGGATGCCAAAATATATGGCCCCCCCAATAATCGCGTAAACCAACACTCGAAGCAGAATGGCACTCATTTTTTAGAGACCAAACCGCGACCAGAGGGCACGCTCTTCCACCGCGCCTATCACCTCACTGGCAATGGCACCGGATTGTATCGAAGCGGAAAGGCCAATACTGGGCAAAGAAAAAGGTGAGCGTTTGGCCTTAATGGGTTTTAGCTTAATGTCATCACCAAATCGTTCGCGCAGGATTGTGTGCATGTCCCCAAGCGCATCCACCAACCCCATATCCACACCGCGAACCGCTGGCCACCATTGCCCGGTGAACAATTCATCATCCTTACCGACGAGTTTTTCGCCGCGATATTTCTTGACGTAATCAATAAACACCTGATGAATATCGAGTTCAAACTCTTTAATCCGGTCAATGTCCGCCTTCTTTTCTGGCATAAACGGATCAAGAGTCGATTTGTTTTTACCGGCTGTATAAACGCGCCGGGTTATGCCAAGTTTTTCAATAGCTTTTTCAAATCCGAACCCGGCCATGATCACCCCGATGGAACCAACAATTGAGGAGGGATCTGCAAAAACCTCATCCCCGACAACTGCGATAAAATAACCACCGGACGCCGCAACATCTTCGATGAAGACAAATACTTTTTTCTCATTTTTGTCGGCCAGCTCACGGATACGATTGCCCACAAGGCGCGACTGAACCGGGGAGCCGCCGGGTGAATTGATCACAATAGCAACGGCCTCGGCGCGTTTGTCCTCAAAGGCTTTTTCCAACAAAGGATTTACCGTTTCGATATTTATTCGACCCGGCTTTTGTTCCGCCGAAATGACTCCATGCAATCGAACAACGGGAATAACAGGTTTATTCAAACCTAATTTATCTTCAACCGCCCCCCAGACATTACCAAGGTCAGTCAGAAAATTAGGTTTTTTATTGTCGCTCATGTGGCCTGTTCCCAGCTTATTCTTGAATGTTGATTATCACATATGCACGAAGGTGCCTATTTACCAGTGTAAACGGCTTTCCCCACGAAATATTTTCTCTGCAATCGGGCTGAACTCTCGCCCCTCCGGCCCATGCAATATCAGGGGACTCAATAATTTTAGGGGCGCGCGGGATGCTTTGATACCTCGCACAAGAACCCTATTGGCATCCTGACCCGGCCTTGGAACAATGGGCAAGATAGTAATTGCGCCAAACCGACACGAAAAAGCATTGAGTAACTCTGGCAAAGAAGAGGCGGTATGTATGAATATTATTTCACCCCTGGGGGCCGCAGATGCCGCCGCCGTTTTGACCCATTTATCCAAATCCCCTTCTGCCATATGGCGCGCTTTGGCGCGGGAGGCCACAGATGGATTGGTTCCTGATTTGGCATCGAAAAAGGGCGGGTTGGCAATGACAGAGGAATAAGCGTCTGTTTTAAGTCCTGCTTTCGCCCGCACCGCGCCCTTTTGCGTAATATCCAAAAGCAAGGTTTGAGCGCGCGTTTCAAGGTCGTTATTTCTCAAGTTTTTCTGGGCAAGTTCAAGACTGGGCGCATCAATTTCAGTCAAAACGGCGCTTAACCGTGGTAAGTCCATGAGGGCGCAACAGGACGCGACGCCAACGCCGGCCCCCAATTCCAGCATTGTTTCACTGTTCTTGTTAACTGAAGCGGCCAACAGCACCGAATCAAGGCCCGCCCTAAATCCCTTATTTGGCTGAAGCGCCTGCACTCTACCACCCAAAAAGTCATCCAGACTTGTCAAAATTTCCGTACTCATATGAATTGGGGTGTCCTTGCGCATATCTCAAAGTTTTTTGCAAACTTTAGCATAGGCCGTTTGTGGTTATGTGCTCAACAGTATATGAAAAATATGCGCATGGTTGATATGTTGCGCATATCGTCCAAAATTATCTGAAATTTGGTTCTACCAATGAATAAAATTCCAATTCTGAACAAAAAT